>JAFGHL010000097.1 GCA_016930155.1 Dehalococcoidia bacterium
CAGCGACGGCTCGCTGGAGATGCCCAACGAGTACGACCTGAAATTCGGCACCACCGGGCAGGTGGAGGAGATACTGGTGGCGGAAGGCGACGAGGTCAAACAGGGGGCGCTGCTGGCCCTACTGGACAACGCCTCGCAGATCAACAGCATCGAAACGGCCCTATACAGCATACAGACCGCCAAGAACAATATCTCCTACGGGTGCGACAAGGACCACCTCCCATCCTATTATCCCGATTTAAGCATACCCCGCATGATGGAGGAAGCTCAGAGGGACATCGATGAGGCCGTGGCCTATTATCAGGCCGGCAACTACAAGGACGCCGGCTACAAGCTGATTATGACCTATTTCGATATCCAGGTCTGCGAAAACCTGATAATCAGCCGCCCCAACGCGGCCGTGCTGGCGGGGGCCAAGACCAACTCGCTATGGTCGCCCGACCTTTTCGCCGGCAGCTCCCAGCCGCTGCGGGCCGACTACGCCGGGATAGTAGAATACCTGGAGAACTACCGGGGAGACCTGCTGGAGATCAGCGGTTTTATGAAAACAGGTGATTATGGCAAGGCAGGCCCGGCGCTCATCGCAGCGCAGTCCAGGATGCTGACAGCATCTGAGAAGGCCAACGGGGCCGTCTATCTCAAGAACCGCCAGACTTTCAAGTACCCCGATACGCAGACCAGCAGCGATTTCCTGCAGGCCTCGCTGCGCTACCTTGAGGAGCTGCAGGAGTATATCGCCAGCGGGGAAGCCATACCCGTGGAAGCGGCCAAGCAGCTCTATACGGCCAAGCTCAACCTGGCCGTGGGCAGCGATGTGCTGGAGAACCAGACGCTCATCTTCGAGAGCGGCGGCGGCATCAACTGGCAGACACTCCAGCAGTACAACCTGAGCCTGCAATCAGCAGAGATATCGCTGTACAAAGCCAAGCAGCAAATCATGCAGACCGCCATCATCACGCCGTCGGACGGCACCGTGGTTGAGGTCGACCTGAAGAAATCATACGTGCTGTCGGCGCAGGACTACTCGTCCAGGACGGCGGTCAAGCTGGTTGATACCAACAGCATCAGGTTCAACGGCATGGTCGACGAGATAGACATCATGAAGGTGACGCAGGGCCAGCAGGCTGAGATAGCCGTGGATGCCCTGCCCGACAAGAAGCTGACCGGCACGGTGCAGTTCATCTCACCTTATGGCGTAACTAGCGGCAACGTGATCAAATTCAACGTGCATATCAGGATGGACCCGACCGACGCCGAGCTGAGGGGCGGGCTGACCGCCACCGCCGAGATAAAGGCGGCCAGCGTCAAGGACGCTCTGCTGGTGCCCGTATCCGTCATCATCAGCACGCCCGGCGGACCGATGGTGACAATGGTGAAGGACGACGGCACCACAGAGAGGCGCAGGGTGACCACCGGACTGCAGAATTTTGAATATGCCGAGATTAAGTCCGGCCTGAAAGAAGGTGAAAAAGTGCGGGTGGTTACGCAGCAGACGCTGGGCACCAGTCCCACTACCACGACCGGCAGGGGAGCCATGCGGGTACTGCGCTAGCCTCTCTGCCGCCGGACGAATATAATAAACAACGGGTAAAAAAATGATTGAACTGACAAATTTAACCAAGATCTACGACACCGGTGAAGTGAAGGTGGTGGGGCTGGACAACATCTCCTTCAGATGTGAAGAAGGAGAGATGGTATCAATTATGGGCCACTCCGGCTCGGGCAAGTCCACCATGATGAACATACTGGGCTGCCTGGACAGGCCGACCGCGGGCACTTACCACCTGGACGGCAAAGACGTGGCCAGCCTGAGCGACGACCAGCTAGCTTCCATCAGGAACGATAAGCTGGGCTTTGTTTTCCAGTCTTACAACCTCCTTCCCAAAATTACAGCTCTGCAGAACGTGGCGCTGCCGCTGGTCTACGCTGGCAACAACCACCGCCACCAGCGCGCCTTGGAAGCGCTGGAGGCCGTGGGCGTAGCCCAGAGGCATATGCACAAACCTCAGGAGATGTCGGGCGGCGAGAAGCAGCGTGTGGCCATCGCACGCGCCCTCATCAACAACCCCAAGGTGATACTGGCAGACGAGCCGACGGGCAACCTGGATACGACCACCAGCCACAGCATCATGACCCTTTTCACCGAGCTCAACAAAAAAGGCATCACCATCGTTATCGTGACCCACGAAGAGGATATCGCCTCCTATACCAGGCGTACTATCTACGTGAGGGACGGCAGGATAGTCGAGGATAAAAAGCGATGAGCATCTGGGAAAGCCTGCGGACGGCCTGGCAGTCGATATTCGCCAATAAGATGAGGTCGTCGCTGACCATGCTGGGTATGGTGATCGGCGTCTGTGCGGTGGTGCTGCTGGTTTCGCTGGGACAGGGCTTCCAGAGCAGCATCACTACAACCTTCAACAACATGGGGGCCAGCGCCCTGTATATCACTACCTCCGCGGACAAGGCCCTGACCACGGTACGCCAACTGACCATGGAGGACGCCGAGGCGCTGGAAGATAAAACGCTGGTGCCATCCGTAAGCGTGGTGTCACCCCAGATTTCCAGCAGGCTTAACGTACAGTACGGCAATAACAACTCGACCATGCAGACCTCAGGGATAACGCCCGGCATAGCGCAGATCAGGAACTACCAGGTGGATCAGGGCAGGTTCATCACCCAAGCCGACCTCACGGCCAGGAGCAACGTGGTGGTGCTTGGTTCACAGGCAGTTACCGACCTTTTTGGCACGGCCTCCGCCATCGGCCAGAGCATACGCGTGGGCGGCGCCAAGTTCCAGGTGGTCGGCACGCTGCAGAAGATGGGAGGCTTCATGGGCGACAGCTATGTGCTGATGCCCCTGACCACCATGCAGTCCAGGCTGACCGGCGGCGACAACGTGCAGCAGATCGCCGTCAAGGCCGCTGACTCGGATTCGGTTGATTCGGCTATCGCCGAGGTGACTACGGTACTGAGGGCGCGGCACTTTATTAGGGCCGGGCAGCCGGATGATTTCACCATAACCGACATGCGCGAAACTCTGGAGAGCATGCAGGCCACGCTGGCCGGCTTCTCGCTCTTCATGGGAGCGGTGGGCGCCATCTCTCTGCTGGTAGGCGGCATCGGCATCATGAACATCATGCTGGTTTCGGTAACCGAGCGGACGCGTGAGATCGGCATACGCAAGGCTATCGGAGCCAAGCGGCGTGACATACTCCTGCAATTCCTCATAGAAGCGGCGGCCATCAGCCTGACCGGAGGACTGGTGGGGCTGGGCCTGGCCATGCTGGGAGCTATGGCCATGGGCAAGGTCACCCTAGGGACTACCCAGATCACACCGGAGATATCCGTGAGTATCGTTATCATTGCGCTGGCGGTTTCAATAGGCACAGGGCTTATCTCGGGCACCTACCCAGCCTTCCGGGCAGCGCGGCTGGACCCCATCGAGTCGCTGCGGCACGAATAAGATAAACTTCAGATTATACAGGCCGGACTCAAACCGATTTGATAAGCTTAAAATTCCAAGCGTAAAATCCGGATTTAATACCCTGATTGATTTCGCCTCCGATGCCCGGCGCCCCGGTTTTCCCCCGCTACTACTTTTGTAGATCCAAGATGGCCAGGCGGGCGCGCTCGCTTAGCAGGTCGTCCTGTGAAAGCCCCAGCGTGGTTTCGAAATCGGCCATCGCCAAGTCGGGCTTTCCGGCCGCAGCATATATGAGTCCCCGGTTGTAATACGAGAACGCATCCTGCGGCGCGATCAGTACGGCCTTTTCGGCGTCCTTCAGGGCCAGGTCCATTTTTCCCATGGCGGCATAGACCAGACTCCTGACACAGTACGGGCGGGGCGGGGCAGGGTCCATTTTTATGGATTCATTGACATCGGACAGAGCCAGGTCATATTTCAGGTTTTTATAATGGGAATAGGCACGCTCGGCGTAGGCCGGGGCATAGTCGGGATTAAGCTCGATACACCTGTCAAAATCGAGCTGGCCAAGGCTGAACTGCCACTGGTTATTGTGGAATAGCCCTATCTCATAGTGCGAGCGGTAATAATCGGGAGCCGCCTGGACAGCCCTAGACAGGTCGGCCAGCGTGTAGGTGGTCAGTCTTTTCAGCTTATAGAACCATGCACGGGCGATATAGGCATCGGCCAGCTTCTGCCTGATCGACGGGTCATGCGGAGATGCTTCCAGCGCGGAGCGGGCCTTGTCTATGGCCTCATCATAGTCCTCAGCTCGCAAAAGCAGACTGATCCCTTCGGCGCCTTCCTGTGAGGTCTGCTGCTGGGCAGACGGCAGGGTAAATTCCCTGATCTCCTCCACGGCTGCAATATTATCGCCAACCGCATCCTGCCGTGTTTGCTCCGCCGGCGCATTGCCGCCGCCGGAACAGGCCGCCAGCAGGCAGGGCACAAAGAGTGCAATCGACAGTGCCAGTAAACCTGCTCTCAGATAATTCATAACTTCCTGATGTTACAGATAAGAACCATAGCCGGGCTTTTGGTCATGCAGCACGCCCTGGCAGGGACGCCCTATATTATATTTGCAAACCAGCGCCGAAATGAAATATGCGGCCGCCGGGCAGACGTTAGTAAGATGCAAATAATGTAGCGGTAATATTGGCATAGAACCTGCTATGACGTGATTAAAACCATGCTGTGGAAAAGAGTATTCAAGGAAATGCTGGCATTCCTGACCCTGATCGGGATTATAGCCTTCCTCTGGCCTCCATGTAATAATTTCGGCGGACCGCTGGTGCCGCACGATACCTGCGCCGGCCACCGGTTTTCCCTGCCCTATGAGGATGAAGCTGACGGCACGGGCAGCTATAACGAGATACAAACGTTGCTGGCCGGGACCGCTGACAGGCTGGACATTTCGGCCGGCGAGCTGAACCGGGCCTATTATCAAGCTCTCTCCAGCATTATCCCCTATCCCTCTCAATATGAACTTCTCTACGACAGGGAGACAACCGTCCCCGGAACCGGTACCGATGACTTGTCAGGCTGGCCGGGGTCATTATTCGAGATAATGGCGCTCAACCTTGGCATACCCTCCGAGGAGATTCGTGAAGCCTGGCAGGCCACCCTTGAGAAACTCAAAAAGGATGTGGGCTGCGAAGAACCAGCAGCCAGCTCCGACATGCAGCCGCTGTGAATGCTTATTTGACTCAACTGTGTATTTACTGATACATTAAGCAGCAATTGAATACCTGCTAGGGGAGCTGGAAGGCTGAGAGTCCCGTATACGCGGGGCGACCCTTATGACCTGATCTCGGTAATGCGAGCGAAGGGAAGTGCCGATAGACCAGAAGTTTTCCAGCTTCTGGTTATTTTTTTATAAGGGAGGCCGGCTATATGACTGAGATGCCTAAAATCGGAAAAATATCACCGGACGTATTCGAGAAGATGATACTGCCTTTTCTGGGCGCACGTGATAGCAGCGTGCTGGTGGGGCCGCAGAACGGGGTGGACGTGGGGATTGCTGAGATCGGCGGCAGAGCAGTCGCCATCACGACCGACCCGGTTTTCATCGTGCCCGAATACGGATGGGAGCGTGCAGCATGGTTCGCCATCCATATCATCGCCTCGGACTGCGCCACCAGCGGCCTGAAGCCGCGCTACCTGTCCATCGACCTCAACCTTCCCATGGACATGACCTCTTCGCAGCTGAACACGGTCTGGCAAAAAATGCACGGCGAATGCGAGAGGCTTGGCATTACCGTGATCACCGGGCATACCGGCAGGTACGAGAACTGCCACTATCCCATGGTGGGAGGTGCTACCATGATCGGTGTGGGGGATATCGACAAGTATGTCACGCCCCGGCTGGCCCGGTCAGGCGATAAAATCATCATAACCAAGGGGCCGGCTATCGAGGCTGCGGGCATCTTCGCCACCATGTTCCCGGAACGGCTGGAAAAAGAGTTCGGCGAGGATTTCAGCCGCAGGGCGCAGGATATTTTCTTTAAGATGTCCACCGTGGAGGACGCACTGGCGGCAGTCGCCGTGGGCGTGAGGGAGGACGGCGTGACCGCCATGCACGACGCCACCGAATGCGGCGTCTGGGGAGGGCTGTTCGAGATAGCTCAGGCCGCCGGGCTGGGAGTGTCCGTCGAGATGGAAAGCATCGTGGTTGAGGACTGCGTCAGCGAGATATGTTCGTATTTCGGCATCGACCCTTACTCCTCTATCAGCGAAGGCACACTGATCATCTCCTGCCGGCCGCACAAGGCGCAGGATATCATCGAAGCACTCCAGCAGAAAGGCATCAGAGCTTCCGTGTCAGGTGAGCTCACCGCAGCAGAAAGAGGCATGACGCTGATGAAGAACGGCCGGGCCGAGAAGCTGGTCCACCCTGTGGTAGATCCCTTCTGGCGCGCCTTTTACGATACACTGGCCGGCGGCGGTTAATATTAAAAACAGGTGCTGGCTGCCTGCTTTTTGATTGATCATTATATCGTATTTGACTATTAGGCAAAAACTGTCAAAATCCGCGCGCTAAAATCCATCGTAGCTTCAATTGGAAAAAATTTTAAAATTTTTCAGCAAAAATACTTGACATAGTATTACTTTAATGCTATAAAAAGCGAAAGAATAAAATTTACGATTGATTTAAATAGGAAAAAATAAGATTTTTAAGGAGGCACAGCCCGAGGTGGCGCAAGCTACAACAACTTTACAACAGGACCTATTCGAAATACCAGCAGAAGAGGAACCACCAGGTCACCTTGCAAACGAAGTAGAAGAACCCCCAAGCTTGCGTTTGCTGAGGAACCGGAAAAAGTTCTTCAGCGGCGTGCCCGATGCAAGCTGGAACGATTGGAAATGGCAGTTCCGCAATCGCATTACCAGCATTGAAGCACTTTCCAAGTTAATACCGCTCTCGGTCCGCGACCAGATCAATATGAGATTGGTCGCAGAAAAATATCCCCTCTCGATAACCCCCTATTATTTTTGCCTGATCAACCACAATGACCCACATGATCCTGTACGAATACAGTCACTGCCTGCGATCGAGGAGATCGCACTGGCAGGCATCCTGCCGGAAGACCCTCTGGAGGAGGAGCGCGACTCTGTGGTGCCGGGCCTGGTACACCGCTACCCCGACCGTGTTCTGCTGGTGGTAACGGACATTTGCCCAATGCTCTGCCGCCACTGCACGCGCAAGCGGGAGTGGAGGCGCGGGCGCTGGGTACGCACCCCCTCCGAAATCGACCGCATGGCAGATTATATCGCCAGCAACCCGGGCATCAGGGATGTGATCATCTCAGGCGGAGATCCCCTCACGCTGTCAAACAGGCAGTTGGAAAGCATCTTGCAAAAGATGCGCCGCATAGAACATGTGGAAATTATCCGTATCGGCACCCGTGTGCCGGTAGTGTTGCCCCAGCGCATTGATGATGAGCTGTGCAGAGTACTTTCAAAGTATGAGCCTATCTGGCTGAATACGCATTTCAACCACGCCGGCGAGATCACTGAAGAGGCCAGGGCTGCCTGTAATAAAATCCTGCGGCACGGCATACCCATCAATAACCAGTCCGTCCTGCTGGCGGGAGTGAATGATACGGTTGAGAAACAGCTCAGCCTCTGTCACAACCTGCTTAAAGCCAAAATAAGGCCGTACTACCTCTTCCAGGCAGATGAAGTTGAGGGCACGGAGCACCTGCGGACGAGCGTGGAAAAAGGACTGCGCATCATTGAAGGCATGCGCGGTCATACGTCCGGCCTGGCCGTACCAACCTATGTGATCGACCTGCCGGGAGGAGGAGGCAAGGTGCCGTTGCAGACCAGCTATCTTGTATCACGCGCAGATGGAGAACTGGTATTTAAAAATTACTTGGGCAAGATATACCGTTATCACAATCCGCGGATGCTGGCGTCGGTGGGGTCAAGGAACGGCCGCCGCAAACCCAACGATTCCCAGATGGCACTGGAGATGGCAGTAGCATAGCATGAAAATCGGCCTGGCCTACGACCTGAAGGACGATATACAAGCAGGCCAGGATTTACCCGAAGATGCCCTGGAAGAGTATGATTCCCCGGAAGTTGTCGATGCCATAGCTGCAGGTCTGCGCTCTCTGGGCCATTCCACCATAAAGCTGGGCGGCGGGCGTCAGTTCCTGTCTAAAGTGCTGAGAACTAAGGTGGACTTTGTTTTTAATATCGCGGAAGGCAGGGGCAGCCTGCGCAGCCGCGAGGCCCAGGTGCCGGCTGTGCTGGAGATGCTTGACATACCATACTCCGGCTCAGACCCGCAGACACTGGCCATAACGCTCGATAAGCCACTGGCCAAGCAGCTTGTCCGGGCGGCTGGTATACCAACCCCTCCCTGGCTGCTGATCAGCTCACAGGAAGCCCTGAGAGGGCTTTACAACCGGGATATACCGCTGCCGGCCTTCATCAAGCCGGCCTGTGAAGGTTCCAGCAAGGGCATCCGCCTGGCCTCCCTGGCATCCACCACCGCTAAAGCCCGGTCGACAGCCAGAAAGCTGCTGAAAACATACGGCCAGCCGGTCCTCGTCGAGCAATATATAGAGGGGCACGAGGTTACCGTAGGCATATCTGGCAATTCGCCCCCCTCTATTATAGCTATCATGCGGGTCATACCGAAAAAGAAGCTTGCGCCTTTCGTTTACTCGCTGGAAATCAAGCGGGATTGGCGCAACCTAGTGGAATATGAATGCCCGGCCGAACTGGATGAAAAAACCATGACCCGTATCAACGAGGCCGCACTGACCGTTTATCAAACGCTTGGCTGCCGGGATTTTTCCAGGGTAGATTTCAGAGTAGCTGCCGACGGCACGCCATATTTCCTGGAGGTAAATCCCCTGCCCGGCCTTAACCCTCAATCCGGCGATCTGCCGATCATGTCATATAAAATGGGATGGACGTATGATAAACTAGTTAAGACTATTTTTGAATCCGCACTGAAAAGGAGCAACTTATGCCATTAAAAGTTGCCATCGTCTACAACGAGCCGGTCACCGACATTCCCCTGATAGATTCCGGAAAGGACGAGTCCATCATCGGTGTGCTGGAAGAGGTGGTTGAAGTCAAAAGGGCACTGCTGGAGCTGGGACATGAGGTCGAAAAGGTCCCGCTGCGCCTGCCGCTCGAATCTGTGCCGGACGTCCTGAGTAAAATAAGGGCGGATGTAGTATTTAACCTTTTCGAGGGCTTCGAGGATTTGCCCCAAACTGAACCGGTGGTGGCGCGCATGCTGGAAGAAACGGGTATTCCCTTCACCGGCAATCCATCCTCTGCGCTGGCGCTGACGCTGGACAAGGCGGAGTTCAAGAAAGTACTGCACCGTGCGGGGGTAAGCACTCCTGACTCGGTGGTGCTGACACCTGCCACAGTAGATGAATTCAACCTGAATTTCCCCTGCATAGTCAAGCCGCGGGACGACGATGCCAGCCAGGGCCTTTCACCCGCCAACGTGGTAAATAACGCTGACGAGCTGCAGACCATGGTGGAAAAGGTAAGTGCATGCTTTCGTGGCAATGCACTGGTGGAGGAATTCATCGACGGACGCGAGTTCAATGCCTCGGTGCTGGGCAACAACGAGCTCTCGCTGGTCGAGATATCGGAGATAATATATACGCTTCCGCCAGGATGGCCGCGACTGTTGACGTACGAGTCAAAATGGTTCGAGGACAGCGTCTATTTCAAGGAAACCAACGTATGCTGCCCAGCAGAAATCAACAGCCCCCTGCGTGAAAACATAGCCGGCATCGTGCTCACCTCGACCGCAGCGGCAGGCTGTCGCGGCTATGCCCGGGTGGACATGCGCCAAGATAAGGACGGCTCAATCAAGGTGCTGGAGGTCAATGCCAACCCTGATATAGAACCTGACATCGGCATTGCGCTCCAGGCATCTGCCAGGGGTATAAGCTATCCCCAGCTTATTCAGAAAATAGTCGATATCGCCCTGGAGTAAGCAATGGCAATCAGGATCAGGGGCATCGAAACGCAGGACAAACAGCAAATCCTGGAAATGGTCAGGGAAACCGGAACCTTTGTCCCGGACGAGGTGGAGGTAGCCGAAGAGGTAATTGACGACTATTTTAAAGACCGAACGGGCTCCGGATACTTTTTTTACGTGGCTGAATATGAGGGGAATATCGCAGGGTATATCTGTTACGGCCCAACGCCCATGACGCACGGCGCCTGGGATATTTACTGGATTGCCGTGAGGCCAGTTCTACACGGACAGGGTACCGGCAGCACGCTGATCAAAATGGCGGAAAAACATATTAAAAGCTTGGGTGGCCGCATGACATTGATAGAGACCTCTTCAAATCCGGGCTACCAGTCAGCCAGATCGCTCTATGACACCCTCGGCTATGAGCATGTCAGCACGATACCCGATTTTTACAATCCCGGCGATAACAAAGAGACATTTCGTAAAGTTCTGTAAACGATTTATAATATTGAAAATGTCAGCCCTGCCCCTGAAGCAGCAGATGCGGCAGCACCTATTTATTATTAAGCTGGAACTGCATCACATTGTCCTGTCAAGACTATGACTGGGAGAGATGAAAATGTCCCGTAAGCTTGCAGTCCCTGCTCTCTGCCTGACGCTGTTGATGTTATCAGGATTTTTATCATGCGCACCCGGCGGGGGAAACCTCGCAGACTTCAAAACCTCCCCCCTGGACATCACCATCCTGCACGTGGGGGACACGCATTCATATGTCATACCACATGATGTCATGCTAAATATCAATGGAGAGGATACCCTGGCTATCATGGGAGGATGGAGCCTGCTGGCGGCAGCGGTGGAAGAGATCCGCCGGAACGAAAATAACGTCATGCTGCTGCACAGCGGAGATACGATTGAAGGGACAATCTGGTCAGTAAAATTCAGCGGACTGGTTGATTTTGAAGCTATGAATGAGCTGAAATTCGATGCAGTTGAATTAGGCAGCCAGGAATTCTCCCGGGGGCCGCTGGGAGCCTCCAACCTGGTCAATATAGTCGAATTCCCGGTGCTGTGCGCCAATATCGATGTGAGTGCCGAACCTTCACTGGCAGGCCGGATTGAACCATATACCATCCTCGACTACGAAGGAGAGAAGATAGGATTAGTCGGGCTGATCACGACGGATACCCGCATCAGCGAATATCCCGGCCAGACAATCAAATTCCTCCCCGTGGAGGAAACAGCCCGGAAATATATCAAAGAGCTTAACGAGATGGGTATCAACAAGATAGTCATCCTCTCGCATCTCGGATACCGGCACGATGTCTCACTGGCCGAAACGGTCGAGGGCATCGACATAATTGTTGGAGGGCACAGCCATACCCTGATGGGGGGTCCGGAATTTGAGCAGATCGGCTTAAATCCGGAAGTCCCTTATCCCGTCGAGATGGAAGGGCCGTCCGGCGACAGGGTGCTTATCGTTCACGCCTGGAAAAATAATCAGCTACTGGGACAGATTAAGCTGCAGTTCGATGAAAAAGGCCAGATCAGCAGCTTCAGCGGAAGCTCTTTCATCCCTGCCACCAACAGCTTCAAACTGGCAGACCGCAATGGATGGTACCATCTGTGCTCATGCCAGCCGCAGTTCGATAAAATAATGAAAGTACTGGCGGTCAATCCCGCAATCAAGTTTTACTGGACCAACCTCGATATGGACGCAGTGCTCCAGCCCTATATAAATGAGGTGGCCAATGAGATGAACACTGTCACAGGCGTTGCAGGCGACGATTTCATCCGCGGCAAAGAGTGCAGCCCCGGCCCGGTTGTGGCCGACGCTTTCTTGTGGGCGGCGCACAAGCTGAACCCGGACACGCAGGCAGCTCTTGTCGATAGCCGCTCTGTGCAATCGGATATCTATAAGGGAACCGTGCTGAAAAATGACCTTTATATGTTATTGCCTCTACAACATAATCTGGTAACCGCCAGACTCCCGGGCAGCACTATCAGGGAAATGCTGGAGGAGGGCATCAATTTACAGATCGATGCGGGAAATCCGCCACCGTTCTTCGCGGTATCCGGGCTGAAAATGACTATAGACTTGTCCCGCCAGAGCGGCCAGCGCATAACAGCCCTGCAGATAGCCGACGCAGACGGCCTGTACAAAGACCTGGACACGAATACAGAATATACGCTGGTGACCACCGGCTACCTAGCCGACAAATACCTGACAGCAGCGGCCGGCAGGTCAGGCTGGCTGAAGCCCTTCATTACCCTTTTCAAGTCCTGGATAAAAAACACGTCCCAATACCAGGAGCTGGGCATCAAGGACGTCAATGCCCTTATTGACTACTTCAGAATACAGCAAAACATAAAGTGCACCGGCGAAGAGAGGATAACCATGCTGGGCATCTCAACAAAACAGGAAGATCTGACCGATTAACCTGCTTAAATTACTGTTTTGTATCAGGAAAATGACGATATTATAGTCAACCTGACGTTCACCCCACGTTGCTATGCGCACTGTCGATGCTTATAAACAGCTGCCTGACTTTCTATAGAGAAGATACCCTTCCGCTGTCCGACCTTGAGTACAATCCCGAACACGACGCCCGGCTTATCGTGATAACCGCAGAAAAGCACCCGCGTGATACGGCATGCTTCTATGGGGGAGAGCCGTTTCTGGCGCCGGACAAAATGGACCGTGTACGCCTGCTGCTAAGTAAAACCGGTATCGGCAGCCGTGTACGCTATGTGATCTACACAACAGGAGAATTCATCGACCGTTATCTGAATAAATACCCGGACCTTATACAGGGAATGTGGCTATATTCGATCTTCATAGACGGCAGCCACAAACAGCATGAACAGGTCAGGCCGGGGACCAGCCTTTCCAAGACAATAAACAGCTTGAAAAAGCTGCGCAGGTTCTATCGGGGATATATCCTGGCCTGGAGTACGCTAAGGAAGGAACAGTCGCTGCTGGACTGCTTCCACCAGTTTATGGAAATGCACTGCTGCGGACTGGCCGACCACTTTTTCTGGCACTGGGCCGACTCCAGACAGCCGCTGCATGACTTCGAAACCTACTACGCTAAATACAGGGAAGAGCTGGAGGTTATACTTCAGCAGTACATTTCATGGTTTTCAGAAGGCGAGATACCTCCCATACCTCACCTCAACGAACTAGTGACCCTGCGCATTGAAGACCGCCAGTGCGGCCGTACAGCCCGCGCTGTGGAACTGGCCAGGAACTACAATAATATTGGGAGGCATAGTGCATGCCTGCGCCGACCTGCCGCCCTCTGGGAGCATCCGGCGGTAAAGGTAGCGTGGAAATATCTGCAGATAGGCTGGAAGCCGTGCCTATAAAAACATGGGCTGCGGCGGGCGCTGACCTGTTCAGGCCATTGCTGGATCGCATCGGCGGACAGGGCAGATCTGCAAGCTGATGCGTTTGCACGTGAAAACAGTCCTGCCATATATACCGCATATCGGCAAGATGCTCACGAAAAACGGCATCACCACGCAGCAGATATATGAACGCTCGGCCTTCATCACCAGATATACCGACGTTGTGCCGTAAAAAATTTAACCTTTACTTAATATTTCACGTACGCCGGCCTCTTTGCTTTCCGGCGTCTGCGAATGTATGATAGAAGATAGCAGTAAATGAGCTTGTAACAGGAGGATGACATGCCAATTAGAAACAAGGAAGACGCACAGCGTGTTTTAAGGCATGTTTCAGATGAAAAAAGATTCTATTGCCATGATGGGAAGATACTAAATAACGTGTTCGACCTGAAAGATGCGCTTGAGCAAACAGATCAGGCCTGTTATAACCACCACGTGAACGATGAAAAAAACGATTTTGCCCGCTGGGTACTTGAAGTCCTGGGTGACGAGAAGCTGGCTAATGATCTGAGGAAGGCACCTTCGCAGAAAGATGCAGCCGCCATTGTCAAGGGCAGGATATCATGGCTGCAGGATAGAGCTTGACTATTATCTGCATCGTGATGTTAAATATCAGATAAGGCTATGAGTATCGTTTACACGCCGAAAGATATAGCTTTAGATGTTGTCGGCGTCACGTTGTTATTTTTACCGGAACCGGTAACCACGCCTATCGCCATCGCCATACTTTGCCGCAAGCGCGGCGGTGTCACAGGTGAAAAACCAGAACCCGCGCGACCTGCTTATGTCCCGCCTGAATATGTATACAAGATAGACAACATACGGGGCAGGCAGATAACCTGGCAGGCCAGGACCATTTTACCCGGGCAGCTCCCTTTATCAGGGCTTAATAAACCGGCCGTCAAGATCAAGGAAAGGCACCAGTCTATCTACTCCCACATGCAGACAGCGGCAGGCGCCGCCGACAATACCCGGCGCAATTTACCTCCCGGCGTCAAGGTACATCACGAGCTTTATAAGCCGCCTAAATTCCCGGCCGCAAACCAGCCGGCTTTCATTCCCGGCGAAACCATCCATCATACGGTCAAGCCATTGCCACAATCTCAACCTGTTAACAAGCAGCCTTATATCCACCATACTATAGAGAACAGCCCCGCCTATATCAAAGCGCAGGCAGGCGGCATCAATAAAAATGCAGGACCGGGCATCATACACCATACCATTAAAGACTCACCAGCCATGCAGAGCGGCAATCCCGGCAACATCGTAAAACCGGTACGCATCGTTAAACACCATACCTTGAATGCCACACCACCCATGCGGATAAACGGCCGTCTGGTCAGGCCGCCTCTTATCCCTCCCGCCGGTAAAGACAATAATGCCAGGAAAAACGATCTACCAGGCAATAAGCGTTAGCCAGCAGGCTGCACTGCAGGCTGTCTCTTTCCTTGTAAAAACTTCCTTTATTGCTAATACTGACAGCAAGTCATAAAATTATCTTCTGTAGGGCAAATAAAAAGCTGGAGTAAGGCTGCATGCCGCATAAATCAAAAAAACATGACTATAAATCCCACATTATAGAAGAGTACTATATCACCGAGGAACCGTTTTACCTGCCCCTGGGCGACGAGATGAAGCTTTTTGAGGCGGCTTATGCTGAACGCATACCGGTACTGCTCAAAGGTCCGACAGGCTGCGGCAAGACGCGTTTCCTCGAGTATATGACTTACCACATGAGCAGGAAGCTGCATGACTCCCCGGATGCCTCCGTCGGCCATGACGGCATCCCGCTGATCACAATTGCCTGTCACGAGGACCTGACGGCCAGCGACCTGGTAGGTAAGTACCTGCTGGAAGGCGAAACAACCCGGTGGGTGGACGGCCCCCTGACAAGGGCGGTCAAAAGCGGGGGAATTTGCTATCTCGATGAGGTGGTGGAAGCACGCAAGGATACCATTGTGCTGATACACCCACTGGCCGATCACCGCAGGTCTTTATACATTGAGAAAAAAGGAGAAATGCTGGAGGCCAGCGACAGTTTCATGCTGGTAATATCTTATAACCCGGGCTACCAGAGCATACTGAAGAACCTTAAACACAGTACCCGCCAGCGTTTCATAGCCATCGAATTCACGCACCCTCCACGGGAGGTGGAGAGCAGGATCATCAGTCACGAAGCGGGGGTCAACGATGAAGTGGCCGTCCGGTTGGCTCAACTGGGCGAAAAGATTCGCAATATAAAAGAGCAGGACCTGTCGGAAGTAATCAGTACACGGCTGCTGATTTACGCCGCCAGGCTGATCAAAGAAGGCATACCTGCCAGGCGCGCCTGCGAGGTAGCCGCAGTATGGTCCATAACAGATGACCAGGAAGTCCAGAAATCCCTCAAGGAAGTCGTCACGGCAATATTTGAATAAAGACGCCGGCAGTTATGTATGAGCGAAACGACAGGCAAGCAGGAACAGCCAGCAAAGGAAACAGCAGATACCTACTTCGGCATCGAGTTTTCCTCGATTGAGCCGGTGATGCATTTTTACTGCACCGCCCTCAGCGGACGGGAAGTCGAGATATCCACTGACAGCCGCCCGCCGGTAACCCTGCGCAACACATGGTGGAAACAGCTTTGCTCCGGGCAAACGCCCAACGGGCAGATTCGTATAGTTGTCCCCGCTTCATTCATGAGCTATCCGGACTATGCTGACAACTTCGGCTGGTACAAATCAATAGTGACGCAGCAGATCGGTCATGCCGAGTTCGGATCGTTTAATTTCGACTACGATAAGGATTCAGGCCTGTTCAAGAACCTGAGGCCCGGAATGCGGTCCGGTCAGGAAAACAGCCAATCGAGCTACCAGAGGTTTTTGTCACTTTTCGATGACCGCTTGCTGGCTGCACATATTTTCGTGGCCGCTGAGAACACCCGCACCAATTACCTGGTGAAATACTATTACCCCGGGCTGAAACGCCGTTACCAGCGTATGCAGGAAGATTTTCTGATGGAATTGTCCGGGGCGCCGGGTATGACGATGCGGAGGGCCTTTTATGAGTTGCTGGAAGGGCTGGAGTTCAATGCTGTCCTGGCAGAAAGTGCAGACATGTTATATATGCCCCTGAATGATGCACGGGAGGTGTTTGGGCTGCTCTGTTCGCCTTCAGCATTGGTAGAAGATTCCGCTGAAGCAGCAATCCGCTTATACGAGATCGCCAGAAGGATCCCCAAAAACCTGTTTGTCTGTTCGGCCAATGGTTATTTTAAGGGGACCGGGGAACCTGACTTCTCGGATGGGGACGGACAGGAATTCGAGGGGGACTTCGATACGGACGAGATGAGGCTGGACATGGAGATGCAGCCCCGCTCCGGACAGAAAGCCACCATGCCGATGACTGCGGAGGAGCTGAAGAAACTGGAAGAACAGAAAATCAATATAACCGATATACAAGATGCACAATCGCTGCCGTCCACCGGTTTGACGGTGGCCGACCTGCCGCGCGGCGTTCATGTCTACCAGTTTTCACAGGCAAAATATCAGCAGGTCGACAGATATCAGCCGGACCTGGACGGCTCCCCCATTAAACCCGAAGAGGATGAAAAGCTCTTTCACTACGACGAATGGGACTTCCGGGCCAGACGCTATATTTACGAGTGGTGCTGCATAAGGGAGAAAATCCTGGGCGAGGGCAGCAGCGATTTTTATGATAATACACTGGAAAGCCGCAAGGCACTGGCTGCTGAATTAAAGCGCCAATTCGAAAAACTTCCGGCGGAATTGCTCTATAAGGCTAAAAACCTGGATGAGGGCGATGAATATGATCTCGACAAGGTTATCGGGGAACTGATTGATAAAAAGGCAGGGCATACGCCTTCGGGCAAGGTCTACTGGAAGAAGAAAAAAATACAGCGCGATGTTGCCGTGGCCTTCCTGCTGGATATGAGCGGCTCCACTGCCGACCTCATCCAGAAAAACCACACGCCCATGGAGTATGATGATTCAATCAAGTACAATTTCATGAAGTTCGTCATGCAGCAGCGGCGCCGCATCATCGACCTGGAAAAAGAGAGCATTGTACTATTGATGCACGCTATTGAGACGCTGGGGGACAGCTACGGCATCTACGGTTTCTCCGGCCACGGCCACTCCAAGGTACAATTCCTGGTAATCAAAGACCTCCACGAGTCTATGAGCGAGAAGATCAAACGTCGGGTGGACAATATCGCTCCCATCCACGGCACGCGCATGGGCCCGGCCATACGTCATGCCGTTTCCAAGCTGGATGCCTATGGCAACTCCCTCAAACTGCTGTTCCTGGTAAGCGACGGATACCCGCAGGATTCCATGTACGGCTACGATGACGACGATAAGGAATACGCCATACATGATACCAAGATGGCGCTGATGGAAGCAGCACGTAAGAATATAACCCCGTTTTGCCTGACGGTGGATTCGGCGGGCAACGACTACCTGCGCACCATGTGCAACGATATCGGCTATGAGGTGCTGGATGATATCGAGATGCTGCCGCACCGCCTTCCCATGCTATACCGCAAGCTGTCCGTCTGACGTCCTGCATTGCAATATAAATACATCAGTCTTATAATATATAATAGAAAAGCGTAGACGACTATATGTTCGCAATCTTGGGAGGACAGGGCTATGAAAGGCAGTCAAAAAGGTTATACTCTGGTAGAGTTGATGGTGGCCATTTCGATCGTTGGCATCCTGAGCAGTACTGTCATGATAGCAGAGCAGAAATATGTCAACGCCGGGAAGCCGGAGGCCCTGAGAATAGAATATAAAACCATAGCCACTGCCGCCCGCGCCTATTTAAATGACATGGACAGGTTCCCTTCCTCTGACGATGAGCTGGCTGCAGCAGGATATATCGACTCCGTGCCTACGCTGGCAGACTACACCATCGACAGAAACGGTAAAATAACCCAGATAGCCAGATAGCCAGCGGTCCCTGCACATGTTCAGCACATCGATATAGCCGGCAACTTTAATACCGGGTTTTATCCGCTCCGCTTTATGCACTGATCCCTTAGTTAATAATTCTCCACCAGCAACTCGTAGTATGACTGCGGGTGCTTGCACGCCGGGCAAACAGTCGGCGCCTCGGTACCCTCGTGGATATAACCGCAATTAGCACAATGCCACACGACCTTTTCCTTTCTTTTAAACACCTCGCCTTTCTCTATGTTGGCGGCCAGCTTCCTGTACCTCGACTCGTGGAACTTCTCCACCCTGGCTATCTGATCAAAGGAGTTGGCAACATCGGTGAAACCTTCCTCCCTGGCAATGGCAGCAAAATCGGAGTACAGGGTGGTCCATTCCATTTTTTCGCCATCTGCCGCAGCTTCCAGGTTGTCCTTAGTGTCTTTAACCATCCCCGCTGGATAGGCAGCGGTAATCTCGACATCCCCTCCCTCTAAATATTTGAAAAATACTTTGGCATGTTCCTTTTCATTGCCGGCCGTTTCCTCAAAGATACTGGCTATCTGTACGAAACCTTCTTTGCGGGCTTGGCTGGCGAAGTAGTTATACCGCATCCTAGCCTGCGACTCACCGGCAAAAGCCTTCAGCAAATTCTGTTCGGTCCTAGTGCCTTTAAGCGATTTACCCATGCTGCATTTTCCTCCAACGAGTTTTTTTCTGCGTGATCGCCGTATCCTGCAACTATAAGAGAGACTGGACTTCCATGCCATTAAGTACGGCTTGTCATCGCCAGTCGGTCATATTTATACAGCGCACCGACCGCCCTGGCAGCAGCGTCATTTGATGGAAAAACAGGAAACCCCTGCTGCTGGAAAGCGTCTTTTAAAGCGAGGTCCACGTTCCTTTCCTCTTCATCTTGTAAAAAGGGGTCGAGCGTAATACTGAGAAATACCGGCTTGCCCAGCACATCACGGCAATAGCTGCACCCTTCCAGCATCAGATCGGTAACGGTCTGCATATGCTCCCCTGCACCTTCCCGGAGTGCACGTCGCATATAGCGGAACTGGTCGAACATGAAAATCACCAAATCTACATGTTTATCCGCTGCTATGATCCTGATAATTTCAGCCATGTTTCCTGCATCCCGTTGCGTCCGGTAAAATAGCGGCCAGGCATCGAGCGGGTTGCCGATGCTGGTGCCTGCCACCGGCACTATTTTCCTGAGCTTCTGTATTGTATCGTCGCTAAACCGGGGGACATTCATACCTTCACTGACCAGCAGATCCGTCTGCATCACGCTCAGGCCGCCTGAATTGGCTATCATGGCCACGCCATTTCTCCTGGGCATAGGAGAATGCGTGAACGCTATTGCAACATTCATCATCTCATCATTATTGCTTACCTGGACGGCGCCGCACTGGCGGAACAACGACCTCCAGAGAACCGGAGTGCCGGTCAACTGTCCTGTATGCGATCTTGCTGCGCGGTTGCCGCTGTCGGACATCCCCCCTTTGATGACGAAAACAGGCTTCCTGCCTGCGGCATAGGTTAACGCCTCCTTGAGCCTCCGACCGTCTTTCGAGCCCTCTATATAGAGTGCTATTATGTGAGTATCAGGATCATCCGCCAGGTACTCGAGAAAATCCGGGCAGTCAAGGTCAGCTGCATTGCCATAGCTCACGACTTTGCTGAAACTGATATTCTTAGTGCGCCCGAAGTATGAGAACAGCTCAGCCACACTACCACTCTGGGCAATTACACCGATATGACCTTCCTCTTCTGTCGATTCGGGAATAATAGCCAGGCCGGAGCGGGGGCAGTATATGCCGAAACAGTTTGGACCAATCAGCCTGATTTTCCCTGCAGCCGTCTCCCTGAGCTTCTGCTCCAGCGCGGCACCTTCCGGCAGGCCCGTTTCGCTGAAACCGGCGCTGAAGACTTGCACACATTTAATGCCTTTTTGAATACATTCCTCGACCATGCGGCAGACAAGGCTGGCATTTACAGAAATAATGGCATAGTCCAAGGGCTCTTCGACATTAAGGACAGAAGGATAACACTTTTTGCTGAATATTTCGGTATATTTGGGATTGACCAGAAAAAGGCGGTCCCTGATCCTGGTTTTTATATGCGCCAGTGTTGCCATATCGACCCCGGGAGAGGCTCCTATTATCGCCACCGAGCGGGGATTGAAGATAGCTTCCATCTCTGCAAATTTGTTACTGTTCAAAACCAGGCCTCCTCAATATTGCGCGGTTATTTACAAACAAAGACCGCCTGTATGACAATAGCGGTATACCTGCCCGCCGGCTTGTTATCCGATATCATTTTACATCAGCGATCATGTTTAATTTAATGAAAGCAGCTTAAAATTATATAATATTCAGATAATTGGAAATGAGTCACACTGACAATGTTCCATAATTAATTAAATTTCCTGTGTACATAGCAGGAGCCGGAAAATAAAATATGAATAAAATACCAGCCGGGCTTTGCCAGTTCGCAGCCATCATCATTATTATTCTCAGCGCAGCCATATCCTGTGCGGAACCACCCCCGCCAGTAGCTTCAGCCAACAATACTGCCCCCGCAACAGCCGTATTGAAGGTCATAGATATAGTCGGCATACACGAGTGGGAGCCGTTGCAGGAGAGCACCCTGATTTGTGCGCTCGAGGATGAGAGCGACAGCTCGCTTAAATACTCCTGGTCTGCCGAGCAGGGGACCCTAAAGGGAGCAGGAAAGCAGGTTACTTGGATTGCTCCGGGGTCTCCAGGCACTTTCACAATCACGGTACAGGTATCCAACGCCGCAGGTGGGGGAACCACCTTCGGCAAAGATTTTCAAGTAACCACCAACCCCTATAATAATGACACTCCCGACAGCACAATTTACCTCAAGACGACTTTACCTTCCGATACGGTTGTTACGAGTGCAGCACATCCCAAAGTATGGACGACTTCTGAAATACAATGTGTTGTCGAAGGAAGTGAGTCCTCAGAGCTAACCTACCAGTGGACGTCGTCGGCTGGCAAACTGTTCGGTAATGATCTGGAAGAGGGCAAAGCCAGCAGGGTTGGGTGGATGGCCCCCGGCGTTGCCGGCGACTACACAGTATCCGTTATAATCAGCGATAAATCAGGCAATTCTGCCAGCGGTGAGGTCTATTTCGATGTTTACTGCTGCAAACCCTGAATACACGCACTCACAGAAGGTAAAACATGAGAACCACATTGAAGATTGTCATAGCAGCCGTCCCGCTATCGGCACTGCTGCTGGCAAATATGTCGTGCACAGCACAATCGGAAACTCTGGAAAACCAGCCTCCGGTAATCAGGCAGATAAACGGGCCTACCGACTGGGCACCGGCCACGGAAGGTGAGCTGAGCGCGATTGCTACAGACCCGGACGGCGATGACATTACATATACCTGGCTTGCTGACAACGGCACGCTGACACCGAACGGGGACAGGGCTGTCTGGTTATCTCCGGATAAGATGGGTAAATATAACATTACCGTTAAGGCTGCCGACACCTGCGGTCACGAATCGACGATGGTAAAAGAGATTCGTGTCTTTCTCAATGCTGACGGAAGCATAACACCCGATGCACCGGTGGTACTGAAAATGTCGATTCCTTCCAGCGACAATATCACCGGCGCTAAAAGGGTCCGTATCTGGACATCATCACCGGTGGAATGCGTGGTGGACGGCAGAGACCCTCAGGACTTAAAATACATATGGACAGCCTCTAATGGCCGAATACAGGGGAAAGGGCTAACCGAAGGCGCCGCCAGCAGCGTTACCTGGATAGCTCCAGGCTTGGCAGGTGATTATACTCTCGAGGTAGTGGTGAACGATAGCCAGGGTAACCAGTGTAAAGGTACTGTTAATTTCAAAGTATTCTGTTGCGGTAACTGATTTGCCATGGAATCTGGTAAGGTAATCTTTTACGAGTGGCCCGGTTTGCGTCAGCCGGACATGGTAGTTGCCTACATGGGCTGGCCAGATGCTGCACAGGTAGCGACAGGGGCCGTATCTTACCTGTTAAACAAGCTGCATGCCGTGAAATTCGCCGACTTGAACTCAGATGAATTTTATGATTTCACCGCCGCCCGTCCCAGCGTGAACGTACAGGGAGGAATAGTCGGTCAGTTGCACCTGCCGATGAATAGCTTCTATTACTCCCGCAATCAGGACAGCGATCACGACCTGATTATACAAATAGGCATTGAACCTCAGCTCAAGTGGCAGTCATATGCTGAATCGATAGTTGATCTTGCCAAGGCTTACAGCGTTCGCCGGCTGTATGCTTTCGGAGGGCTTTACGACAGGATCCCTCATACAAGAAAAACTACCATCAGCGCCCTAACCAATGACCAGTCACTACTAACCGACATGGAAAGGGCTGATATCGAAGCCAGCAACTATCATGGCCCCAGCAGCATACATGGCCTGCTGCTTAATATCTGCAGCGAGAAAAAGATACCCGCCCTGAGTGTATGGGGACATGTCCCTTTCTACATTCGCTCCGAGAGCAATCCCATAGTATGCCTGGAGATCGTAAAAAAAATGGCGCTGCTACTCAGCATTGACATCGATTTCAGTGAACTCAATAAGTCAGCCGTTTACCTTTTTGAGATGCTGAACAAGCTTATCTCGGAAAACGAGCAGATGCGCAATTTCCTTGATTTGCTGGAGGATCAATATGATTTGGAGGGAGGGCCTTCGGACATTGAGGTTGAAGGAACCGACCAGGTAATCAAGGACATCGAAAATTTTCTAAAAAAGCAGCGCTATAATGGCTAAGCTCTATCAACAAATTTTCTGCAGGTCGTGCCGTTGGCTACATATTCCTGCGGTATTTACCACCCACCTCGTAGAGAGCACCAGTGATCTGCCCCAGTGAAGCATAGCGGGCAGTCTCCATCATCTGCTCGAAGATATTACCGCCATTGCTGGCGATGTGCTGAAGCTTATACAGCGACTCTTTAGCTAGGACAGGGTTACTCTTCTGGAAATCCCGCAGGTTATCTACCTGCTGCTGCTTCTCTTTAAATGTCGAACGGCTGAGCTTGATATCGAACGGTATTAGATTTTTAGCGTCCGGATTAATATAGGTATTGACGCCTATAATAGGCAGTTCGCCGGAATGCTTACGCTGCTCATATAACAATGACTCATCCTGTATCTTGCCCCGCTGATACTGGAGTTCCATGGCGCCAAGCACCCCTCCCCTCCTTGATATACGTTCAAACTCATCCAGTATAGCCTCCTCCACTAGATCCGTAAGCTCCTCCAGAATATACGACCCCTGCCAGATGTTTTCATTCCTGGTAAGGCCAAACTCCCGGGTTGTGATCATCTGGATGGCCATAGCGCGCCGAACAGACTCTTCGGTAGGAGTCGTTATTGCCTCGTCGTAAGAATTTGTGTGCAGTGAGTTGCAATTATCATAAAAAGCCAGCAGCGCCTGTAAAGTGGTGCGGATATCGTTGAACTGGATCTCCTGAGCATGCAGTGACCTCCCCGAAGTTTGAATATGATATTTAAGCTGCTGGCTGCGTTCATTGCCGCCGTATTTATTCCTCATAGCAATGGACCAGATCCTGCGCGCTACCCGCCCGATAACCGCATATTCCGCATCCATGCCGTTGGAAAAGAAAAACGACAGGTTAGGAGCAAATGAATCGAGGGGGAAGCCGCGCTGCAGATAATATTCCACGTATGTAAAGGCGTTGGCAAGAGTAAATGCCACCTGGGTGATAGGATTAGCCCCAGCCTCGGCGATATGGTAACCGGAGATGGAGACGGAGTAGTAATTCCGCACGTTATTCCTGATAAAATACTCCTGTATATCTCCCATCATCCTGAGGGCGAACTCAATGGAAAAAATACAAGTATTCTGACCCTGGTCTTCTTTGAGGATATCTGCCTGTACGGTACCGCGCACGGTAGAAAGCGTCTCGGCCTTGATCCTTTTATGTTCATCAGCAGACGGCGCCCTGCCCTTCTTCTTAACGAATGTTTCCACCTGCTGATCTATAGCACAATTTAGGAAGAATGCCAGCATAATGGGGGCAGGGCCATTGATGGTCATAGATACCGATGTGTTTGGCGAGCACAGGTCAAAGCCGGCGTACAGTTTTTTAATATCCTCCAGAGAACAGATAGAGACGCCCGACTCGCCTATCTTGCCGAAAATATCCGGCCTCTCCTGCGGATCCTCCCCGTAAAGCGTCACAGAATCAAAGGCAGTAGACAGCCGCTTGGCCTCGTCATTGCGGGAGAGGTAGTGGAAACGCTCATTGGTACGCACCGGCCCGCCTTCACCGGCGAACTGGCGTTTAGGTTCCTCGTCCTGCCTCCTGAAAGGAAACACACCGGCTGTAAATGGGAACCGGCCCGGCACGTTCTCCAGCATCAGATATGCCAATATTTCACCATCGTCCTTAAAATCAGGGACAATCACCCGCGGTAAAGGCGTGCCTGCCAGGGTACGCACTGTCAACGGTACATTAAATTCCTGCCCGCGCACCTTATAGCTAAATATATCCCCATTATAGGATTTTCGCAGGTCTTCCCACCCGTCCAGAAGTTTGCGCGCTTCAGGCGACTGAGCAGAATACAAGGCTTTAATGTGTTCTTCCAGTTCTCTGCGTGTACTTTTTTCTTTTACCTCAATCAACACCGTGCGCAGATGCTGCAGACGGCGTGTAATATCAGCTTGATAGTAGACTGCCTTTTTATAATCGCGGACGGTATCGACAATCTCGCCGAGGTAACGGATGCGGTCCGGCGGTATGATATACCTGACTCCGCTGGTGCCTTTGATGCACTCCTCCGGTATCCTGCAGACGAACCTACGGCCGTTCTTGGCTGATAGCACGTCGATCATACCCTTGTAAAGGCCGTTAACGCCTTCGTCGTTGTACCTGGCGGCGATAGTGCCGTAAACGGGCATCTCTTCCAGCGGCTTTTCAAATTGCACCCTTGAACGGCGCATTTGGGTACGTACATCACGAAGCGCATCTTCAGATCCTTTACGATCGAACTTATTCAGTACAACTATATCGGCATAATCCAGCATGTCGATTTTTTCGAGCTGAGTAGAAGCGCCGTATTCCGAGGTCATCACATAAAGGGAGATATCAGATATGTCCACGACAGCAGCATCTCCCTGACCGATGCCGGCCGTTTCAATGAAAATAAGGTCGTAGCCGGCCGCCTTCAGGATCGAGACGGCATCCTGCATAACTTCCGGCAGCTCTGTTTTTGACCCGCGTGTGGCAAGTGAGCGCATGTAGCACCCCACTCCATATACGTAGTTCATGCGTATACGGTCTCCCAGCAACGCCCCTCCCGTGCGGCGTTTGGAAGGATCAGCAGAGAGTATCGCCACCATCCTTCTTGGATTATCATGGCGGAAGCGTAGCACCAGTTCATCCAGCAACGAGCTTTTGCCCGCGCCGCCTGTACCTGTAATTCCGATGACCGGCGCCTTACTGCGACCTGCCCTCTCCCTGATAATGACGCTGTATTTATCCCAGGGTTTCTCACCCATTTCCGCCAGAGTGATCATGCGAGCCACTTGGGCAACCCGTCCTGCGGCCAGTTCATCTGGATCAGGAATATCCGCTCCTCGATAGGATTTAGTACGCCCTGTTGCAATATTGACAGTATGGAAATCACTGCGCTTAAGCAGGTCATCAATCATTCCAGTCAGTCCCATCTTACGACCGTCTTCCGGATCGTAAATCCGCTCGATGCCGTATTTATGCAGCTCCGTTATCTCATCCGGTCTGATAACCCCACCGCCACCGCCGAAGATACGGATATGACTGGCGCCTTTGTCGACCAGCATATCACGGATGTATTTAAAGAATTCCATATGCCCGCCCTGGTAAGAAGACACAGCAACAGCTTGCACATCTTCCTGCAACGCTGCTTCCACAACCTCCGAAACAGAACGGCTGTGACCTAGATGGATGACCTCAGCCCCGCCAGCCTGAATAAGCCGCCGCATGATGTTGATGGCCGCATCATGCCCGTCAAACAGACTGGTTGCTGTCACCACCCTGACTCTATGCTTAAGCTGGTAGCGACCCTTCTGGTTTTCCGCCATGCTTGCCTCCCATTAACCGGAACCCGGTTGATTTGAAAAGCGCTGCTTCTATTTTAAGCTAAGCTTGCCCTTAAATAAACCGCCACTGCATTATAGACCTGTCAGCCTGTTTAAAACAGCCCTGTTAAAAATCCGGGCTGCAATTGGTTGCAGCCCGGACATTTCTACTTATTGAATAAATATGCCCAACGTTCATTTCATTCTGGGAAGGCCTAGGCCGTACCAGGCTATTATGTTGCGCTGGATCTCATTGGTGCCCATAGAGATGATGGGGACAAAGCATGATTGATAAGATTCCTCCCAGGTTCCCCCCATTTTGGCAAAGCGGGAATGTTTTACCTGGCCGTGAACGCCCAGCAGATCGGTGGAAATCTGTGCCATCTTCTCCATCAGTTCGCTCGAGAATACTTTCACCGCAGCAGCATCCATCAGACCCATCTCGTGTCTGCTCTGCATATCAGCAATATGCATAGCAAGCGTTCGCACAGCCTCAAGCCCTATGGCAAGGTCAGCGATGCGGTTCCTGATAATGGGGTCCTGCGAAAGAGGTTTGCCGTTGCGCTTGGTCTCGTTGCAGTATTTTACCAGCTGTTCAACTCCACTCAGCAGTCCATAGACCAGGCCCATATTGGATCTTTCAAACCCGGCCAGCACGTTGACCACAGCCCATCCCTCGCCCTCTTTCCCAACAATCTGGTTGGCAGGGATATGTACATCATCAAGATAAACTTCATTGTATATATGCAAACCATTCATATAGGGAAAGCCCTTGACGGTAATGCCCGGTGTCTTCATATCGCACAGCATAAAGGTGAGGTTCTTATGCTTGGGAGCCTGTGGATCAGACCTGTACACGCCGAAGGCCCAGTCAGCCCGGTGGGCGGCCGTATTCCAGGTTTTCTGCCCGTTGACAATAAACTCATCGCCTTTCTTAATAGCTGTAGTAGTGAGCGCCGCCAGGTCTGAGCCTGCGTTGGGCTCGCTCCATAGCTCGCACCACATTACATCTCCCGAGGCGATGCCCGGAAGGAATTCCCTTTTGACCTCTTCACTGGCCGCTGCCAGGAGTGTTGGAGCAAGCATGGCTACGCCGAACTCGTCAACACCAGGCAGGCCGTAATAGCCGACCGCTTCGCTGAAGAGCACTTTATCCATCATATCGCCCTGTCCGCCGTACTCCGCAGGCCAGCCGAAGGTCAACCAGCCGCGCTTGCCGAACTCGCGGGCGCAGTAGCGGTGATATTCCCAAGATTCATCATCGTTAAGTTTGCCTTCACCGCCGACGAAACACTCCGGTTTCTTCGCGTACAGCTCGCCGCAGACCTTATAGAACTCTTTTCTTCTTTCTTCCTGTTGCGGTGTCAACTTGAAATCCATGAAATACTCCTTTTATCAATACTTGGTATGGCCTTCAATCCCGATAACACCAGGCTAGCCACAGAGAAATGACGTGTCTTTAGACAACGGGAAATTATAACATAAAAGCAGTCTCTTCACCCGGCCAATCTGCTGGATTATAAATTGGCATCAACAGCCTTTTTCTATACGTATTATAATTATAAGAACAGTGCAAATGCATTGACGGAGTCAAGGAGGATTCAGTATGGACACGCATGAACGCGGGTTAAAGGCCGGCCACCCAGCCCCCGACTTCGAGCTGAAGGACCAGAACGGGAAGGACTTCATATCAGGCAATTTGCGCAATAAACGCCTTCTATTATCCTTCCACCCGCTGGCCTGGACGGAGGTATGCTCACAGCAGATGCAGTCGCTGGAAAAAAATTTCGATGTCTTCGAATCGCTCAATACAGTTCCGGTAGGGTTGAGCGTGGACTCGGTGCCCTGCAAGAAAGCCTGGGCAGGCAGCCTGGATATTCAGAAAACGCAGCTACTGTCTGATTTCTGGCCTCATGGAGAAGTCGCCAGGATGTTTGATATATTTCGAGAAAAGAATGGTTTCTCAGAACGCGCTAATATAATCATTGATGAAAAGGGGATAATAGCCTTTTTTAAGAGCTACCCGCTCAGCCAGTTGCCCGATATAGGTGAGATAATTGATTTTATTCGGCAAATGAAATGAGCCTATTTGAACAGTATTCCTGTTCATGCCAAAATATTATCTGCCGGGTATTAAAGGACCTGCCATGAAAAAGATAACGTTTGCTCTTTTATGCGTACTGGCATTAACCGCTTGTGCCGAGATCACTGCAACACAGCAGTTTAATGCTCCTGTTCCCCCCTCAACCTCCAGTACCCAGACCACAGCTTCACAGATGTCCGACATAGCAAAGTTCCAGGCTCTGCCGTCCACCATCCAGGCTGGCAGCAGCTCCATGCTGGAATGGGAGGTAAACAACGCCACCTCTGTTAACATTGATCATGGAGTAGGTCCGGTGCCAACAAGGGGCACATGGCAGGTATCGCCCGTCGAAACTACGACGTACACCCTCTCTGCTACCAGCAAGCGTGGCACTTGTACTTCCACAGCGCAGGTGATAGTACAGGGCAACATTGCTGAGGCCATAGCAGCTTCCTTCAACCTGCCAGTGGTTGAGGTATTTAAAGCGGAACCGGCCAATATCGGGCCGGAACAAACTGCCGTTCTTTCGTGGGAAGTGACTAATTCCTTCGATGTGGAAATCAGGCCTGGGCTTACCATCATACCACCCAAAGGGTCCGTTGAAGTCAGCCCGGCTTTTACCACCACTTATCAGCTGACAACCACTAATGAAAACGGGGCACTCATCGCCACGACAACGCTGACAGTTTCTGGCTCTCCCCCCGATGAGGAAACTCCGGTGATAGAATTTTTTACAGCCACACCCTACGTTATACAGCAGGGCAGCTCGTGCATACTGTCCTGGCAGTCGGTCGAAGGATCATCAGCCTCTATCGATAATGAGGTCGGTATAGTAGGCGGCTCCGGGACCACACAGGTCTCCCCCACTAAGACTACCACTTATATGCTCACGGTCACCAACCCTCGGGGCGCACAGTTCCAGACCGTAACCGTGAATGTCAGGTGATCTTACTGTACGGCCTACCTCATGGTTTGCCGTAAAACCGCCACACTACCCGGCGCCCTATTATTATTATGGTTGCTGGAATCAAGCGCTCCTGCCAATCTCCCTTATAAATTCAAAACCCTTGTTGGCATCGTCGAAAATATCCATCCTGTCCGAGCGGAAGGTGCGGCGCTGCTGCCTCTGCCTGATCCAGTCATCATAGTTGGCCAGCCTTAAATAACGGACTATGCCATTATGATCGGTAACCTTAGGACGTTCCAGCTTGCCGCCCAGCTTTACCAGTCCTTTCTCCAGGTCGGGATCGCGACCGGGGTCACAATCCTCCCATTTCCCCAGCCAGACCTCGCAATCCACATGGTCACGCTCTTCGCCCAGTTCACCCATGCGGCTGGAGCGGGAAGACATCTTCTCCAGCTTCGACCACAGCACTGTATCAGCCCTGATGCGATAGACGCGGTAGCGAGCCGGAATGCCCACCGAGCGCAGCAAAGCTATCAGCAGATTGGTCTTGCCCGAGCACATGCCCCAACCTTTCCTGATTGTTTCTGAAGCTTTAAGGTCCCAGTCCTCCAGGCCGTAAGGCATTTTCTTGACGAAGCTGTATACTCTCTCGAACTTCTGACGCCGGTTGCGGGCTCCACTGGTGAGCGACCGTGCCTTGCGCCGGATAGCCGGGGAACGGTCGAAGTCGCACAGGCCGCTGGGCTGCAGGTACCTCAGTCGGTCGAACGCCATAGTCAGCCGACCCTGACATCGATGATTTTATTGCGGCCAGTCTGGCCGGTGATAATCTTAACGTTGGACTTGGGCACCTTAAAATGCTTGGCTATAACTTCTATGACTGCTTCATTGGCCTTGCCATCTATGGCCATGGCCTTGACACGCACAATATACTCGTTACCCTGTTTGACCATCTCATCCCGCATCGAATGGGGGTGGACTTTAACGCCTATTTTCATCTAGCTCGCTCCATAATTCGCCGGCGTTGCCCC
>JAFGHL010000098.1 GCA_016930155.1 Dehalococcoidia bacterium
CCGCGCGCCGTGCTGAACGACGGCCTGAGCGCCGGCATGAGGATCGTGGGGGACCGCTTCCAGAGCGGCGAGTATTTCCTGACCGAGCTGTTGCTGGCGGGCGAGGTGATGAAAGCCGGGCTGGCGCCGCTGGAGCCTTTGCTGACGCATACCGATGTCCAGGGCAAGGGCACGGTCGTGCTGGCGACCGTCAAGGGGGATATCCATGACCTGGGCAAGGGCCTGGTGGGCATGATGCTCAACGCCTCCGGTTTCGAGGTGATCGACCTGGGGTCCGACGTCACACCGCAGCGCATCGTCGATGCGGTGCGCGCGCACAAAGCCGGGATCGTGGGGCTCTCGATGTTGCTCACACCCATGGTTGTCTCATTGCGGTCTACGGTGGAGGAGATAACGAAGGCCGGGCTGCGGGACCAGGTGAAGGTCATCATCGGCGGCGCCTGTACCACGCCGGGCCTGGCCAGGGAGATGGGCTGCGACGGCCACGGGGAAGATGCGATGGCGGCGGTCTATCTCTGCGAGAGTTTTGTTTAACGGATGCTGCATCCTGCAATTCGGTGACATTTCTGTGATATAATTGCTCGTAACAAGAGGTGGCCAATTATGAAAGTTTACAACTACACAGTGATATTTGAGCCGGTCGAAGAGGGTGGTTATGACGTTATCGTGCCGGCGATCCCGGAGATATGCACCTTTGGCGCCACAATCGAGGAAGCAAGAGAAATGGCCGAAGATGCCATACGTTGTTACCTCGAGAGCGCACTGGAAGATAACGAGATGATCCCACAGGATAAAGAGCCATCACTGGAGCGAATAGCTGTAAAGATATAAAATGCCCAAGCTCCCCAATGAAAGTTCACTGTACCAATACACAGCAAGGACCTCCCTGAAAGAACTCTACGCAGGATACTAAAACAGGCAGGTTTGAGCGACGAGGAATTCACAAGGCTATTATAACGGTTTCTTCTCCCGTCATTGCTACCGTTTTTTTCTCGTCATTGCGATCGTTTTCCCCTCTGTCATTGCGAGGCCGAAGGCCGCGGCAATCCTGTACAATCGTAATCACGTACAAGATTGCTTCGTCACTGCGTTCCTCGCAATGACGAATGAAATTATGATAAGGGCTCACTTCAAGGCGTCTTTAAACTTCGTCCTGAACTTAGCCAGCTTGGGAGCTATCACCACACGGCAGTAAACGTGGTTGGTGTTCTCAAGGTAGTATTCCCGGTGGTAGTCCTCGGCCTCGTAGAACTTGGTCAGCGGTCTCAGCGTGGTGACGATGGGGGCATAGAAATCTCCGGAGACGTTCAGTTTTTCAATAAACTTTTCGGCAGATTCTTTTTGCGTGTCGTCCACATAAAAAATCGTCGAGTGGTATTGTTCGCCGACGTCGTTGCCCTGGCGGTTGGGAGTGGTCGGGTCGTGGGTATAGAAGAAGACCTCCAGCAGGTCGTTGTAGCTGATAACAGATGGATCATACTCGATCCTGGCAACCTCCACATGTCCGGTGTTCCCGCCACAGACCTGCTGATAGGTCGGGTTATCGGTGCGTCCGCCCGTGTATCCGGGAATAACCTTTAATACGCCCTTCAGCTCGGCGAAAATCGCCTCCGTGCACCAGAAGCATCCACCGCCGAAAACCGCAACCTCGATTTTGCTCACCATGTCAATAGGGAAATGAGGTCAATTTCAATGCTGAATTATTTCGTTAGAAGCCCGATGAACGCATCCCTTGTCAACCCAATATCTCGAATCAATTTACGCAGTAACCCTGGTCCCAGTGCTTACGCATGCTGGCGATATATCCTTTAATTGCTTCCTGGATGTTGGACAGGGCCTCCTGTTTAGTTTTACCCTGTGAATGGCATCCCTGCAGGGCGGGGCAACTGGCGATAATGAAGCCGTCCTCGTCCTTTTCCAGTGTTATCGTAAATCTCATAATTAAGCTCACAGTATTTCAGTCAATTTAGATTATAGCAGTAATATTTATTTGATCACAACGGCTTTATACATGCTCATCATGCGGCGTGCGGTGTGAGCAACTTTGCTGCGCAGTTCCGCCGGCTGGAGCACTTCGACCTTGTCGCCCCACCTCATCACGAAGGCGATGTACTCATCTGTTACCGGCACCTTGAAGGTCGCGACGGCCGAGCCGTCCGGCTGGGTCTTCACAAGCTGTGAAGGGTGCCATCTCGTCTCCAGGGCCAGCCTGGCTATCTCGCTGTTGAACCTGAGCTTCACGGCTACCGGTTTTCCGTAGAGCGTAATGCCCCAGGCGGGCGCCAGGAACTTATTGGCGTCGAAGTCCGCCGGAATGGAGTAGTGCTCGTCCAGCAGGGCGATGTCCTGGATGCGGTCGATCTTGAAGGTGCGCACCCGTCGCGCCTGGCAGCAGAAGGCGATCAGGTAATTGGCGTGCTCGAAGGTTGCGGGCTGTATGAAGTAGGGTTCGATCACGCGGACGCCGGCGCTGCGGCGTCCCAGCGCCTGGTAGGATATCCTGGCTTTGTGCCCTTTTGTCCAGGCTTGCGTCAGTAAATCGGTGGTACGTCGCAGCCGGTCGTCCCGGTTGAGCTTCTGCATCCAGTCTATGGTGCGTCTCACCTGGTCCTGCAGCGGAGCGGGCACGGCGGAGTTAAGCTTGACGAAAGTCGAGTCGATATTGGGATTGTAGGTATTGCTGTAGGCCAGCATCAGGCGTGCCGCCAGGAACACAGTCATGGCCTCCGGCAGCGTGAAGGAGATGGGGGGCAGGAAGTGGTCCTCAAGGATGCCGCGCAGGTTACCCTTCTCCCAGACGGGAACACCGATCGATTCCAGCGCCTCCAGGTCGCGCCGGGAAGTTCGGGGGCAAACGCCGCATTTCTCAGCGATGGCGCCGATGGTCATGCCTTCCGGGCACTGGTAGAGCAGGTGCTCCACCTTATTCAGCCGCGCCAGCCTGTCCCTCTTGTTCTCCCTCACAAATCACCCCGTATGTGACCCGTGGAAAATTATACCACAGGCTCTCTTTATCCGAGTGACACATAGCTGTCCCGTCCCTGTTATAAAGTACGCTTACACGAATTGATTAAGGCGGAGGTCATCATGAAAACTGAGAGCAAGGTAGTTAATTGCAGAGGATGCGGCGGGAGCGGTGAGCAGGGCCATTACGGGGCCTTCAGCAAGCCGCACGATTGCGGCGTCTGCGGAGGAAGCGGCAGGGTGAGGATGGGACTGGATGACAGCTGGTGCGGCCGCTGTGGAGGAACAGGTAAGGAGGAGGCCGGCTCTCCCGGCTTCGAGCGGCAGAAGCGTTGCCATGTCTGCGGGGGCAGCGGCATAGTGCAGATTTGAGCCATGGAACAGTACGAGATTCACTGGAAGGACTATTACGCCGTGCTGGGCGTCGGGCCCGGCGCCGAGCCGGAGGTGGTCAAGGCGGCCTACACGGCGCTGGCGCGCAAGCACCATCCCGACGCGGGCGGCTCGCTGCAGCGCATGAGGGAGATCAACGAAGCCCGGGACGTGCTGTGCGATCCGCAGCGCAGGTCGCGCTACGACCTTTACCGAGGGCAGCGTTGTAGATCGGCAAGATCCGATCGTGCAGGCCGGGAGTGGCAGCCTGCGCCCGAGCCACCCCCGCAGAAGTCCCCCAATTGCGGCGTACTGCCCTGGCCGTCCCTGGCCTGGCAGCGTGCGGCGCTCTTCGGCAGCATACCGCTGGGCCTGCTGCTGGTTTGGTGGTCCTTCGATATCTGGGCCACGCTGGCGGGTCTTGCGATAATAGCCGTGGCCGTCTTCGCCGCGCTGCGGACGCGCGGGCTGAGCGATGTGGGTGAAGGCTGGACGGCCGCCAGGGTGGGCGCCGGCTTCTGCATCACGGCCACGCTGTGCGTGCTGGGCGCGATCTTCCTGGCGCTGGCGCTGGCTTTCATCGTCCTGCTGGGTGTATTCACCGCAGTCAGGTCCATACTGGCCGCTTAATTCTCGCGGCCTTCAGTGCTCAATTCACATTTATAAGGAGGAGAATTGCATTTATGAGAAAAGATAAGGAAACCGGCGCCAGGGTGATCAATTTTCTGGCGAGCTGTGGAAAAGATGAGATAGCGCTATCCGAGCTATTGTCGGTGGTGGTGGATGGCTTTAAAAAGGGCGACAACCTTGAGCAGGCCTACGGCGTGGTGCGTGGCACGCTCAGGGAGCTGGCCGCTGAAGGGCTGGTTAGCCTGTGCGGCAAAGAAGCATCTGCGCGGAACGGCGTGCCCGGCGCAATCCGTATACGACCCCGTATGCAGAAAGCCGCCGCAGGCCTGATGGGCGGCGAGTCCGGTAGAAAAGACGGCGATGCCAAAGGCAGGAGCGCGGCGAAAAATGAGGTGGAAGCCAGGTATTATTCCGTTATCGACCTGATGGATAAGAAGGGAAGTAGAATCAAGCTGGCCGGCGAGTGGAGCTGCCTGGTGGCGAGCATCATCTACCGCGACATGGAAGAGGAGACTGCGTTCGATGCCTGTGTACACTCCTTCATCAACGGCCTGATCTGGCAGGCACAGCGTCAGGAGGTGGCGGGAGGCGATTCGCGCAGGCTGGAGGAGAAGCCGAAGGCGACCATACAGCCCGGCCTGTTCGACCAGATAGACAACATACTGAAGGAGGATGAGGAGCGCAACGGCCGCTGGAAGTGCGGGCGGGCGCGTCGCAGTATGCAGGAGAGCGATGCTCCGCTGACCGCGCTCGATCGTGACCAGATACATGAGTTTATCGCCGGCTTGAACCGCATGCGGGGGAGGGTAGTATACATCCGGGCAAACTCTGGCAGCGGGCCATGGGGAAGTATTTCGACAGCCTGATAAGCAACCTGCCGGTCTACCATGCCTGCCGTGAGTCATTCAAGGCGGGCATCGTCTTTCAGATGCACCGCCGGAAGCTGGAGGCTTGAGATCCGCGGTGTGAGAGAATTGTGACTATACCTCTTGCAGATATTCATATATAACATAACAAGCGAAATAAGAGGTATACTATATATAGCGGCTTGACCAAAATTCACAACATTAGAAAGCAGTGGCTTAGGATGGGTGATAAACTAAGCAAATGGAGACTTTCTTATAACATATTAGCGATTATCAGAAAGCATACGTTTGAAGTTCAAGACCGGGTAGAACAGTGACGTGAATATATGATTGATCCAGGTCAAATGGGTGGTTGATTCAGCAAAGGATAGTGCAGCATCAATTCACTATAAGGTGAAAATCCACATAAGCATAATTTTTGGATAGATACGATAAATGTCAATAGAATTATCCAAAGTTAAGAAAATGCTTCAAGATCATCTTCAAGAAGGATTGCTCCTCGTTGTTGGTACTGGTCTTTCAATGGCAGAAGGTATCCCAGGTATGAGGGAGTTGTCCGACCACTTAAAGGCTACAATTCCTCCCAAATTGCTCTTATATCCAGATTCTGGATGGGATGATGTGGTGGTTGCATTAGATTCAGGCGACCATCTTGAAGCTGCGATGGGAAGAGTAACACTAAAATCAACGACGGTCGAAGCTATTATCGAAGAGACTACCAAGTTGGTTTTAGTTGCAGAAAGAAAAGTCTTTAAGGACGTTTTAAACGGAAAACGAGTACTTCCATTTACACATTTTGCTAAACATCTTTTTAAAGCGGCCAATAAGTTTCATCTCATCACACCAAACTATGATCGTCTTATTGAAATAGCAGTGGAAGCTGCTGATATTGGTGTTGATTCACGATTTGCCGGTTACCTACTTGGACGAACCAACCCAAAGCAATCGGCAGATGCGCATAGGGAATCCTACATAAATGGTCGGAACAAGTCCTTTCGCTTATTGCCTTGCCTTTGTATTTACAAACCGCATGGAAGTTTAGATTGGTATGAGATGAATGGCAAAGTAGTAAGATGCCCGATAGATATAGGGAAGGTTCCTATTGTTATCACACCCGGAGCAAGCAAATATAAAGAAAGCTTTCGATGGGCATTCGATGATCAGCGCACTTCTGGAAACAGAATTGCTTCTACTGTAACCAGATTGATGTTTATTGGTTACGGATTTAACGATGATCATTTGGAACAATATCTTTGCCCAGATTTCAAAACTACTAGACCTAGCGTTATTTTGGCTAAGGAACTTACGAATAATGCCATCAAAGTAATTACAAATAGCAAAGGGACAGATGTTGTTGCTCTGTGTGCTGTTTCGAAAACGGATCTGCGCACAAAGATCGTAACGTCACTAGGAGAAGAACTTATAGTCAATGAACAACTTTGGAACCTTGAAGGTTTCAATAAAGGAGTGCTCTAATGCCAAATGAGGTAATGTCTTTTGATGGAATAGATCCTATCGGACGGGTAATGTCTGTAGACACAATGAGGGTTTTCATTCATATAGATGACCATGAATTGCTTAAAAGGGTAATGGTTGGCAATCTTATTGCTATACAAGGGGCAACTGGTCATCAGTTTCTCATTGCAATCGTAGAGCGGATAACACGTTTACCGGCGGATTCCACCAGTGTTGACGAAGGTACAGATGATGAAACATCTCCACAACCGGAAGAAATTCAGGACACGTTAAGAGGAGTATTAGTTGGAACTTACAGGACAAAAGAAGGCACTGCAGGACCATCATTCAAGCGAGGAGCAGACTCATGTCCGCAGATCGATCAAGCATGTTATCTTATAGGAAGTGCTAATTTGACAGCATTCATGGGTACATTGTCCCAGGATGTTTCGAAAGAAAAAGCTCTGCGACTTGGCAGCTTCACAATTGATGCGACGGCAAGCGCCGTCGCGGATGGAGATAGATTCTTCCAAAGACATGCTGCAATTCTTGGAAGTACAGGTAGTGGTAAGAGTTATACAGTGGCTGCGATTCTGGAAAGAGCGAATACACTTAATCATCCAAACATTATCCTTCTTGACATGCACGGGGAATATATTTCACTCGCTAGAGGCAAGAAGGACGGATATGCAGAGTACTTTAAAATTGCGGGACCAGGCGACCTATCTAAACCAAAAGATAATAGCATTTTTCTACCATATTGGCTGCTAAACCGGGAGGAAATGCTATCGATGCTGCTTGATCGTAGTGATGATAATGCTCCCAACCAAGCTATGCGGTTTACCAGTTTGGTATTTGAGAAAAAGAGGGAATCACTTGAGAAGCAAAATCTTCCAGATATACTTGCTTCATTCACCGTAGATTCTCCTGTTCCATATAACCTGGATACACTCTTAAATGCTCTTCGTGAAGACGATCAGGCGATGGTAACGGGTAGTACTGGACGCGATAAGCAGGGGATTTGGCATGGGAAGCTCACACGATTTATCGGTAGATTAGAAGCTAAAATCAAAGACCGTCGTTATGGCTTTCTTTTCCAACCTCCTGCCGATGCTCTTGCATACGACTGGCTTCCAGGGATGGCAGTAACGTTTCTCTCTACAAGTGATGAAAAACGATCCGGAATCAAGGTTGTTGATTTTTCAGAGGTTCCCGCAGACGTATTGCCAACGGTTGTAAGCGTTTTCGCTCGGGTTCTTTATGATGTTCAGTTCTGGATGAATTCAGAATCGCGTACTCCAGTTTGTCTCGTATGTGATGAAGCTCATCTTTATTTACCTCTTCGTTCGGATGCAGATGCTCCAACCAAACGTGCTCTGGATACTTTTGAACGCATTGCAAAAGAGGGTAGGAAATATGGGTTTGCGCTTCTGGTGGTAAGCCAAAGGCCCTCAGACGTTAGCAAAACTATCCTTAGCCAGTGCAATAATTTCATTGCATTGAGGTTGACGAATGAACAAGATCAGTCCGCCGTACGGTCAGTAATGCCTGATAGTATGGCGGGGATTGCGGATATTCTTCCGCTTCTTGATATTGGAGAAGCAATAGTATTAGGAGACTCCATATTGCTTCCGTCACGAATAAAGTTAGATAAGCCTAAGGCAGAACCTATCAGTTTGACAAAGAGATTCTGGCTAGAATGGGCAGAGAAAGCATCTAACAGCAATGCTATCAAGGTTGCTGTCGAGAATCTTCGCCGTCAGAATAGAGGCAGCGAACCGAAAGGATGAAAAACCATTAAGAAAGATTGGAAAGAGGTCTTCAGCAATTCAGTACGCAACTATAAACAATAATTGCATTTGTTATATCTTATAGGTAGCAAGTTATTTGCCAATACAAATGATAATTATTTAGACGAGGTTAAAATGGATGTATTAACAGTTATCGTCAGTTTTTTTCTAGGTTGTGCATTGGGTGGGATAGTTATCTGGCTGATACTGCGCAACAAGGCTGTTGCCCTGGAAACAAGACTTAAAATAACCGAAGAATCGAAACAAGGACTTATTGATACTTTCGAAGCACTGGCTGCATCTTCATTGAAAAATAATAATGAGGCCTTCTTGCAACTGGCCACACAGGCACTCAATACTCAACTGACTGAGGGTGAAGGTAAGATCGAGGCGAGAAAGAAAGCAGTTGACGAATTGATAAAACCGTTAAGCGACCGTCTTAAAGGGATAGAGGATAAACAGAAAGAAGATATTATCTCAATTAAAACAATTACCGAAACTATGGTAGCTGCCCAACAGACACTAGCCAAGGAAACGCGAAACCTTACAATGGCGCTTAGGGCCCCACATGTAAGAGGACGATGGGGAGAGACCACACTTAGACGAGTTGTCGAACTAACAGGAATGGTAGAACACTGTGATTTTACTGAACAGGAGAGTATCGAGACCGCAGAAGGGTGGAAAAGGCCTGATATGGTTGTTCATCTACCAAACAATCGAGATATAGTAGTAGACTCAAAGGCATCTATTGATTCTTTCTTACAAGCAGCTGCAGCGGAAACAGAAGATGATCAAAAGTCGGCATTGAGGACTCACGCTAAACATATAAGGGACCATTACAAAAAGATAGCCGGTAAGGAATACTGGCAGGCCATAGGAACTACACCTGAGTTTGTTGTGCTTTTTCTACCTGCTGAGAGCTTTTTATCCGCGGCGTTACAGCAGGACCCCGCTCTATTAGAAGACGCAATGAGGGAGAGGGTTGTTTTAGCCACTCCATCTAGCCTCTTTTGCTTGCTTCACGCCGTCAGACACGGATGGAGACAAGAACAAATTGAAGAGAATGCAAAGAGGATAAGCGAGCTCGGCAGGGAAATATACGAACGATTGGCGGACTGGGCAGGACATTTAGAAAAGATAGGCACTAGCTTGGATAAGGCGGTGGATGCTTACAATGCAGGAATGGGATCGCTGGAGAGACGGGTGCTAGTAACAGCACGTCGATTCAAGGACCTCGGTATAGCCAGTAGCAAGGACATCCCCGAAACTACCACAGTGAATGTTATTTGCAAGGCTTCTCCTGAACTACAGGTACCTCAAACGCCGTCAGCTGAATAGAAAATTACAGTATTGATAATATCGAATATAATATGTGACTATTTAACGTAATCGGGAAGCGCAGAATACTATGCCTACACTTAACTGGATCGGTAAGGAAGCGGTAGTAAACCATCACCTGCAGGTGCCCTTCCATCTGCTCAAAGATGTGCCGTCGTTTGCATGTGGAGACGCTGGCAGCGGCAATCTAATTGTAGAAGGCGATAACCTCATCGCCCTAAAGGCGCTACTTCCCTACTATGCTGGGCAAGTGAAATGTATCTATATAGATCCGCCTTACAATACAGGGAATGAAAACTGGGTTTACAACGATAACGTTAACAGCCCGGTGATCCGTGAATGGCTAGGGCAAGTTGTAGGTAAAGAAGGGGAGACACTAGACCGTCATGACCGATGGCTGTGCATGATGTATCCAAGGCTTGCACTGTTACGTCAATTCCTACGAGAGGACGGAGCAATCTTTATTAGTATAGACGACAATGAATTTCAATCACTTCGTTACATTATGAACGAGATTTTTGGCAGTAGTAATTTCATTACCACAGTCAGTTGGCAGAAAATATATACGGTCAAGAATTCTGCGCGCCATTTTTCCGAAATGCATGACTACTTAGTTATATATGCAAATAATGCAGATATTTGGAAACCAAATCTGGTGCTTCGCACTGAAAAACAAGACAAGGCATATAAAAATTTTGACAATGATCATCGAGGACCATGGAAAGCGACGCCGCTACATGCACGAAATTATTATAGTCAAGGGCTTTACGCCATTACTTGTCCTTCAGGCCGAATAATCAATGGACCACCGAATGGCACATACTGGCGTTATCCAGAACCCACATTTCTAAAACTGGTAAATTCTAATGAGATCTGGTGGGGAAAGAATGGTAATGGAATCCCTGCACAGAAAAGATTTTTATCTCAAGTAAAACAAGGGGTAGTGCCCGCTACTATGTGGTTTCATGGTGAAGCGGGCCATAATGCCGAAGCGAAAAATGAATTGCGCGATATTTTAGGTAATGACGCAGAAATGTTCATTACGCCCAAACCTATGAGACTAATTAAACGTGTTATAGAATTGTCTACCGATAAGGATTCACTAGTACTGGATTCTTTTGTTGGTTCTGGTACAACTGGCCATGCGGTAATGAAATTAAACCAATATGACGGCGGTAACCGGAGCTATATACTTGTTGAGATGGAGTCCAATATATCGCGTTATGTAACAGCCGAACGTGTCCGAAGAATTGCGAAAGGTTACACAAACGCCAAAGGTGAATATGTTGAAGGTTTGGGCGGTGGCTTCCGTTATTGCGAACTGGGGGAACTCCTCTTCAACGGCCAGGGAAAGATACGTGAGGCCGTGAGTTACACTGACCTAGCACGTCATGTCTATTTCAGCGAAACTGGTGAGCCGCTACCAGCAGATACAAATACCACGACACCATTGATAGGCGTTTGCCGGGGAGCAGGTATTTACCTGCTTTACAACGGTATACTAAAGGATAAGAGCGCAAATGGAGGTAATGTGCTTACACGCTCTGTGCTTGCCCATCTACCACCATATGATGGACAAAAGATCATTTATTGCACCGGCTGTCTTCTCGGGCGTGACCGGCTACAGAAAGAACAAATTATTGTCCGCCAGATACCTTATGAGATCAAAGTATCATGATAACGCTAAAAGATTATCAAATTAGGGTACTCGACACACTGCGTGACTTTTTCCGCCAGTGCTCTAAAACCGGCAGACCTGAAATTGCATATCAGGAAGCACAATTAAATAATGGTCGCAGCCCGGTACGCTACATACCGGTTACAGCAAGCGGGATAATGCCAGGGATGCCCTATGTATGTGTGCGTGTACCGACGGGAGGAGGAAAAACACTGCTGGCCTGTTATACGACCGGCCTGGCAATAAACGAGCTGCTGCGTGCAGAACGGGCAGTCGTGCTCTGGCTGGTGCCTAGCAATACAATACTCGATCAAACGGCTGAAGCTCTACGTAACCCAAGGCACGCTTACCGCAGGGCGCTCGACCTTTCTTGCGGAAGTGTTGAGGTGTTGACAATTGAAGAGGCGCTGCAGGTTTCACGTGCCACCGTTGAGGGGCAAACAATAGTGATCGTAGCAACCATTCAATCCTTCCGTGTTGAAGATACTACTGGCCGCAAAGTATATGCGCAAAATGGGGTCTTTTCTGAGCATATCCTGAATGTACCCATTGATCGTTTGGACGATCTATTGCCGGGCGCAGACGGCAAGCCAAAGCCGTCCTTAGTGAATATGCTTCGGCTGCAACGACCCATAGTCATTGTGGACGAAGCGCATAACGCACGCACTGATCTGTCATTCGCTACGCTGGGCAATTTATTGCCTTCGTGCGTCATTGAGTTTACTGCCACACCGGACCTGACTAAACAGGCATCGAATGTATTACATCACGTTTCGGCCGCCGAGCTAAAAACAGCAAATATGATTAAGCTTCCTATACGCATTATCATGCGGCATCCCAGCCAGCGTGACCAGCTCCTGGCTGAAGCGACCACTCTACGAGCTGATCTTGAGAAACTGGCGATAGCCGAATCACAAAAGACAGGAGAATATTTGAGGCCGATCATGTTAATTCAGGCTGAGCGGGTCGATGCATGTGAACCGCTCCGGAGCAAGCTGGTCAGCGAATTTAATATAGATAAGGACCAGATCAAAATTTCCATTGGCAAGCTGGATGAGCTAAAAAACGTCCTGGACATTACTTCACCTAAATGCGCAGTAAGATTTATTATCACGGTTGAGAAATTACGTGAAGGCTGGGACTGTCCTTTTGCCTACGTGCTATGTAGCCTGAAGGAAACTCACTCGGCTACCGCAATAGAGCAAATAGTCGGCAGAATATTGCGCCTCCCTAAGGCAGAAGCAAAGCAACATCCCGACCTAAATTGTGCTTACGCTTTTTCCGTTTCACAATCAATTTCGGAAGTATTGAATGAATTTAAAGAGGCGCTGGAACATAACGGATTCACATCTGCAGAGGCTGAAAGAATCATTCTTCCCGTTCCTCAGGGAGCACTTCCCTTCGGAGTTCAACCCAAGACCGCACACTTCGAGCCGGCCAAAGAGATTGATCTGGAAATAGCTGCAATGCAGACCCCTTCGTTAGTGGGCAAAGTAAATATCGATTTAACTAGGGGTGAGGTCACTATCAATATACCGCTAAACAAGGACGAAACGGAGCAATTGACGAGCTGCATGAAGACACCCGAAGCTAAGCAGAGAATAGAAAACCTCAATATGCTGGTAAAGGAAACAGAGAAAGCATTTGGAGAGGGCACAGAGATACTACTGTCCTCCGGTTATCAGTCACGGTTTGATTTTATCGTGCCTAGGCTATGCATAAAAGAAAATCAAACATTACTGGAATTTGAGAGCACTTTCCTGATTGAACATGACTGGAAACTTAGCGAGAAAGATGCCTCGCTTTCCCAAGACTATAATCCGCTGATCCGTCCTGACGCCAAAGCCGGGCTCGTCGATATCTCCAAAGCAGGAAAAATCGAGACCAGCGAAGTCCGTGAGACGCCAGCTATCGAATATATGGCAAACCTGCATCAGAGTGTTATGGAGTTGCAGGGGACGGGTGATTGGACTATGGAGAACCTGGTTGTATGGCTTGATCGTCACATCGACCATAGGGACATTCCCTTAAGTGAATCTGCAGTTTTTATTATGAAGGTCATTAGGGGCTTGATGGCGAAATTTAGTATCAGTGATGTTAATATGCTGGTGATCGACCGTTTCCGCCTGAGAGATGAAATAGAAACAAGGATACAACAGCATCGTGATAGCGAGCGAAATAAGGCATTCCAAAGCTTACTTCTACCAAAATCACCCTTAGAAGTAAGCAACGAATTTTCAATCAATTTTAAAGATATTATCTATGATCCGAGCTGGCTGTATAAAGGAAGCTATCAGTTTAAAAAACATTATTACGGGCCGAAGCCGGGCGAATTAGACGAACATACATCTAAAGGAGCTATAAAAGAAGAATTCCAGTGCGCCCAATTCATTGATGGACAATCGGAAATTCGGTACTGGGTACGTAATCTTCCACGTAGAAGTACATCCTTCCGATTGCTGACAACGAAGGATTGGTTCTATCCCGACTTCATATGCCAGCTTAACGATGGGCGTATTCTCGTCGTGGAATACAAAGGCGAGCATATATTTGAATTTGCTCCTGAGGAGGAGAAAAAGGCTATAGGTGCAGTCTGGGCTGGTCGAAGCAATGGGAAATGCCTGTTCGTAATGCCGACGAAAAAAAATTTAGGCGAAATCTGTGACGCGATAAGGAAATCCAAATAAACAAACATCGTGCTACCTCAATGCTTGTGATAGCCACCTGATGAAACGCCTTATTGAGACAAGCTTCAGATACAATTTGAACTAAACGGCTGAGTGAAACCTGAATGTCAAGGAACCTGAGTAACTACAGCAGGGCCGCCGACCTGTTTTGCCTCTCGTTCTGGATCGTTACAGTTGCATGCTTGTTCAGTGCGGGAACGGATAATTTTCTTTCTCTGAGCAGTGCAACATGCTCTTCCATGCCCCACCTGGCTTTATAAATGCAATCTTCAATCGAATGGCCAATGCCGGTGAAGCCTTCAAGATCAGGTGAATAGAAACCAAAAATGTTCGGGTCTTCAGTGGCCTCAACAATCAGTGAATATTTCAGATCAAGCATGTTATTTTCTTTTAATCCCTGCAACTTTTAATATCGCATTGCATGTGCCGGTTGGCACTTCCCGAGAACTATGATAATCAATTCTAACCAGTTTATCCAGCCCGGCTTTGGCATAATACCTGATCGAGCCCTTTTCTTTAATGAGCTCGAATCCGCTCTGTTCCAACAGACGTACCAACTCATTGAAAGTCATGTAGAGTATTTATCTATGATGTTTTGTATATCACCAATTTTACATAGGCCTACCTTAGATATCAATGGTCAGGGCGGACCTGCTGGACTGCGTGGACCGGTTTCTCACGTGCGGCCGGCTTATTCTTTATTGATTGCCCAGCATTCTAATGATATGCATGGCTAAGCTTTCCTTGATTTCACGGTGCCTGGGTACCGGTTGGGAAATACTGGTATTCTTATTTTCATACCAGTCGTGCTTTGCACCGTGACGAATTAAAACGCAACCCAGTTTCTTCAATTGTCTGATTAGCTCCGACCGTTTCAACGCACTACCAGTTCACCGCGTTTGCGCACGTTAGGAATGTCTCCCGATGTGAGATCCGCATAAATATCTGCAAGGTTTTCTTTCAATTCGTCTAATGTGGTTCCCTGTGTGCGATAATCAGGATACTCCTCCAGCCATCCCACCCACATATCGTTTTCCTGGTAATATATAAACTTCTTCGTTTCCAATTATTTCCCCTCTTGCCTGACCCCATAGTAGCAGGCTACCGATTTTGGTGGCAACTTTTAATTATTGCTGTGGGTATTATATCAAAATTCAAACAGGTATAATCTGTTGACACGACCGTGCAGAACATCGAGATAAACGATCAGTTCCGGCGCGCCCTGGACGTCATGGAGAGGACGGGCAGGAGCGCATTCATAACAGGACGCGCCGGTACGGGCAAATCCACGCTGCTGGAGTATTTCCGCCTCGTAACCGGAAAGAAGGTCGTGGCGCTGGCCCCCACCGGCGTGGCGGCGCTCAATATCAAGGGACAGACCATCCACTCGTTCTTCGGCTTCAAGCCGGACGTCTCGCCCGGGAAGGTCAAGAAAGTGGAAAAGGGCGACGGCATCTTCAAGAAGCTGGATATACTCGTGATCGACGAGATATCCATGGTCAGGGCGGACCTGCTGGACTGCGTGGACCGCTTCCTGCGCCTCAACGGACCGGACTCCCGCCGACCCTTCGGAGGCGTCCAGATGGTGTTCGTGGGCGACCTCTACCAGCTCCCGCCCGTGGTGACCTCCAGGGAAAAGGGCGCCTTCGCCGGGCTTTACCAAACCCCCTATTTCTTCAGCTCACACGTTTTTCAGGATTTCGACATGGAATTCATCGAGCTGGAGAAGGTCTACCGCCAGCACGATCCGGACTTCATCCAACTACTCAACGCCATCCGCAACAACAGCATCGATGGCAACGGGCTGGCGCTGCTCAACAGGCGCTGCGTACCGGAAGGCGATACGCCCGGCGGCGGCATATCGGTGCGGCTCACCACCACCAACGCCATGGCGGCGGACCTCAACGCTGCAGAACTGGCCAGGCTCAAGGGCAGGCTGCACAAATTCAGGGCCGACAGGGACGGCAAATTCAGCGACGATTCTCTGCCCACTGCTGAACTGCTCACGGTTAAGGCCGGCGCTCAGGTGATGATGCTCAATAACGACACCGCCGGACGCTGGGTCAACGGCAGCATGGGCAAAATAATGGGCTTCAGTAAGGACGGTGAGGGCGGACTTTACATAAATGTGCGGCTGTCCGATGGCGAGGATGTGATGGTAGAGCCTCACACCTGGGAGATATTCCAGTACAAGCTGGAGGGCGGGGAGATAAAGTCGGAGGTGGTGGGCACTTTCACCCAGTACCCGCTGATGCTGGCCTGGGCGGTGACCATACACAAGAGCCAGGGCAAGACATTCGACCGCGTGGTCGTCGATATCGGACGCGGCACCTTCGCCCACGGTCAGATGTACGTGGCGCTCAGCCGCTGCACCTCGTTGAACGGCATCGTGCTCAAACAGCCCATCCAGAAGAAACATATCTGGATGGACTGGCGCGTGATGGATTTCGTCACGCGCTACCAGTACGATAAGGCGGAGGAACTGCTGCCCGCAGCGGACAGGGAGAAGCTCATACTCATGACTATTTCCATGGGCGGGAAGCTGCGCATCACCTACCTCAAGCCCAACGACGAGAAGTCGGTGCGCGTGATCAGGCCGCTGGCGCTGGGGGATTTCAGCTACGGCGGCAAGACCTTCCGTGGACTGCGCGCCTTCTGCCTCAAACGCGGTGAGGAGAGGACCTTCAGGATCGACCGGATACTGGAGGCGGCGGAGGAGACGTAACGGAGTAATGATGTTCCCGGCTTTCATAAACAAATTATCCGGCGTCAGGTATTGGACAAAAGTGATGGAAAGTGGCAAATTGAATACGGGCTAGTTATAATTGTAAGTGTAATCGGGTTAACCAGTAAATTCGGAAACGGAGATATGGCATGACAAACGGGGGATATGTAGTTTTAACCCTGGAGTTTCACAAGGAAGGGAAGAAGTGGGTAGCCTATTGCAAGGAGCTGGGGACGGCCACTTTCGGGTACACCTTAAATGACGCAGAAGACAAGCTAAAGGAAGCGATTTCGTTGCACCTGAAAACCTTGGAGGATGTCGGGGAAAGAGAGAAGTTTTTCAAGAAACACAACATAAAATATCATTCACGTAAACCAACCGCAAACGTTACTATTACGACATCGATCGAGGGCGATATTTTCGTTAAACCTTACGCCCAGGCGATGCCCCAACTTAGTTTCGCCTGATGGGTAACCTGCCTGCAATATCCGGTAAACAGCTGATTAAACTGTTGATATCTGACGGCTGGGAGGTGGGTAGAAAAGCCAGGCACGGAGTTGCACTCACGAAGAGATATGGTGATACCACGCGGGTGACTGTCGTGCCTGATAAAAGAGCTTCATTGCCGGAGGGTACTTTACGAGCTATTCTCGGTCCGATGCAAACCCAACTCGGCAGCAAGGGTCTGAAGAGGCTGATAAAGAAATACGGGATAAAATAGTATCCGGAAAGCTTCATTAATGATCAATATGCCCATCGATCTCAAGCCTTTGATTGAGGCAGTTGAAAAAAGGTCCGAGCGGCTCACGCTCCATTCAAAGAAACAGAAGGTCTTCGGCTGGTTCTGCACCTACACTCCTATCGAGCTGATCCATGCGGCAGGGTTCCTGCCGGTAAGGATCTATGGCGGCACGACTACGGTCGAACATGCCGGCTCCCTGGTACCCAACTTCGTCTGCCCTTACATGCGCACGTCGCTGGAAAGGGCGCTGCGCGGCGAGTACAAATATCTCTCGGGCGTAATACAGGGCTATACCTGCGACATATCGTGCGGCCTGATGAATATCTGGGAAGCAAATACCGGGATCGGGCTTTTTCATACCGTTCCTCTGCCCTATAACTCCGGTGAAAGCGCCAGGGCCTACTACAGGCAAACTCTGAACGAACTTATCGATAAACTGGCGGGGGCTGGCGGAAGGATCGATTCGACTACTCTGGGCCGGTCCCTTGACCTTTACGTTGAGATCAGGAAGAACCTGCTTCACCTGCACGACCTGCGCCTGTGGAACATGTTTGCGTTGTCGGCACGCGACTTTTACACGATAATGGAGGCCGGATTCTGCATGCCGCCCGAGGAGTATCTCAAACTCCTCACCAACCTCACCGGCGCACTCGATGGTAAGAAAGCTGTTTCAGACAAGGGTATACCGGTATTGGTATCGGGCGGCATCGTGGAGCAGATGTGGATATTCGAACTGCTGGAGGCTGCCGGCGGACAGGTGGTGGCCGACGACCTCTGCAACGGGTACCGCTTCTGCCAGCCTGCCGACGGCTCGGGCGCAAACCC
>JAFGHL010000099.1 GCA_016930155.1 Dehalococcoidia bacterium
GCCGGGGACTTACACTGTCTGCGTGGGCAATACAAGTGCGGGCAGCTTCACGGTGGATGCGCTGGCCGATCCTGATATCGTGCTGTATATCAGCGGGGCTTTGGTCCTGTTCGCTATTGTGATCGGCGTCGTCTATGCCAGCAGGAGGAATCAGGCACGTTAAATCTTAATCAATAAGCTCTAAACAAAATCAAAGCTCAAAACCTCTTGAATTTTGAGCTTTGATTTAAGACGTTGTTACAGTAGTCCGTTCAGATCCGCCTCACTTGGTACAGTTTCTTATTGACAGACTGATATCAGTGGATTAATATTACGGCCGATGCGAGGAGCGGGATAAACCGGTCATGGCAGCAAAGGGCAGTTAATTCCTGTGTGAAGGAGGTACGTGGTTTTGGGACAATATAGGTTATCCATTTCACTGGTGCTGGCAGTTATATTCCTTGCGGTATCTGCCTGTTCCACCCCTGTAGCGCAGCCGCCTGCTGAAGAGAAGGTATTGAAGGTAGGGTCGGTAATGCCTTTTTCAGGGCCGGCGAGCTTCTGGGGTCTGGCGGAAAGGCCTGTAATGGAAATATACGCAGATTTGATTAATGAGGACGGCGGGCTGAAGATCGGCGACGATATGTACAGGGTTGAGATGTATTTCGCCGATGGGCCCATGGACCCCGCGGCAGACGCTGCTGCGGCCAGGAGCCTTATATATGACAAAAACGTGAAGGCCATTCTCGGCTATTTCGGTGTCGGGTACTATGCAGTATCGGCTGTCACCGTCCCCGAAAAAATAATCCTGGATTGCACAACTATCAGTATGGGCGCTTATGATGCCAAAAAAGACCCGTATTCAATATTCGGGTTCCCCGCGGTCGAGATGAGCATAAACCAGGCGCTGGCCGTGATGCAAGCGTTTCCCGGTGCCAAGACGTTATGCTGGGTATATGCCAGCGGGGGCAATGTTGATGTGGAAAAAATATACACCCCGGTAGATGAAGCTATCGAAGAAACCTATGGTGTTAAGAGCGTACGCGTAGCATATCCTGCGGGAACGCTGAATTTCACCGCTTATATTGCCAAGATGGCCGAACTGGGCGCAGATGTGCTTTACATGTACGGACAGCCGCTGGAGGTCGGCCTGCTGGCAAAACAACGCTACCAGATGGGATATACCTGGCCGATTGCCTCCAATGCGGCCTTGCTTGATATCAAGACGGTCAAGGGCATTGCGGGCAGTGAGGAAGCCATGCAAAATATCTGTGGGGACTATTGCCTTCCCTGGGAATTGAAGAAGGTGACCGTTGCCCCCAAGTACCTCGATATGGCAATCAGGATAAGGGATACGTTCGAAGCTAAATACCCTGATAAGGAGTTGTACGCGGGCGCATTCGGCACGGGCGTTCCCGCCATGGGGCATTATTTTGAAGCAGTCCAGATGGCCGGCACCACAGATCCCGACGAGGTGATGGGTGTATTAAGGGGAGGGACGCTGGAGACGTTCCTGGGGAGATATACGCTGTCCGGTGCCGAGACATACGGGTCGCCAGTGGTTTTCGGCTTCCCCTGTGCCATGAGCATCATTAAGGGAAACGAAATCATTTACCTCAATGAAGAACCCCTGTGGGACGTGGATCATCCGGTGGGCGGCGTCGAGATGTATAAGCCTATTACTAAGTAGTAGTTTAAATCCCGGCTGGTAAACATGCAGGCAACGCGCAGGCCATGGTCCGCCCGTATGCAGTTGTTGCGCCGGGCAACCTTCTGAAGCAATGGGATGATTCAGGTGGAGGCCTTCTCTATTCTTTATTGCACGCCTGCGGGAAGAGATGAAGTTACTTGGCGAGTCAGTGGCTGGGCGTATACGCCGGCAGTCGTTGCAGGCGTACAACTGCTAGGCCTTGGCTTTATTCAAATTTTGTCCCGGATCGACTATAATTAGCTGTAACTTCCAGACCCGGGTTGAATTTTAATGCAAAAAGGAGAGGCAGGTGGGGGCTATGACAAAGAAGACAACATCGGCTTTATGCCAATACAGGGCTGTCCTGGAAGGAAAAGAGCTGCCGTATCCTAAAAAACGCAATAAATACGTGGAGATAATACTTGATGGCCATATTGTCCACCGCCCCATCTCAAGGACTGCCAGAAATGCAAAGCGGTTATGGCTGCTGATTGCCTTTGCCGCTGCTGCCAACCCGGAACGTAAGATAAGGCTCAGGTTTGACGAGACCGGCTATAATGTCATCGGCTACCGCACCGTGCGTTAGATTCAAATCCACGTATTCTGGATGCTAAACAGGTTCAAAGCTCAGGATTCAATGGTTTTGGGCTTTGTTTCAGTTATTTAGGTTTAAATATCGTAAGTTTTGGATTTAGCTTAGCAGTGGCGGGCCTTGAGACGTGAGCCTGCCCTGCTGTCAGGATATAGGCCAACAATCGGCGTAAAAATGATTACATAAGAGCGGTGACTTTGAATAAAGTACATTAATAATTATCCCAACGGAAGATTGACTTACCGTAACGTATATAATAATATTGATTGACCTATATAAATAAGTAGTGGAGAGGCCGATATGATTATGCTTGTACGATCCTGCCGATCTTTACGGGGCGTCTGCCCTGTTATCTTTTCGCTGCTGGCTGTGCTGGCGGTACTGGTGACCCCTTTGCTGGCGGCCGTGCCCGTATCTGCCGACTGGGGTGCGGACATCAGGCTCACCAGCGCTGCGGGGAACTCCTACGATCCATCCGTGGCGGCCTCCGGTAATAATGTCCATGTTGCCTGGGAGGATAGCCGGGACGGAAACCCTGAGATCTATTACAAGCGATCCACAAACGGCGGAACCACTTGGGGCGCCGACACGCGGCTCACCAGTGCTGCGGCAAGTTCTGAAAAAACATCTGTGGCAGTTTCTGATGGTCAGGTCCACGTTGCCTGGCAGGACAACCGGGACGGCAATGAGGAGATCTACTACAAGCGCTCCACCGACGGCGGAACTACCTGGGGCGCCGATACACGGCTGACCAATGCTGCGGCAGAGTCTGTAGATCCGTCTGTGGCGGCCACCGATAGCCAGGTACACGTTGCCTGGTCTGACTACCGGGACGGCAACGGAGAGATCTACTACAAGCGCTCGACTGACGGCGGTGCTACCTGGGGCGCTGACACCCGGCTTACCAATAATGCTTCAGTTTCAGCGAATCCTTCTGTGGCGGTGTCCGGCAATACTGTGCACATTGCCTGGCTGGATAACCGGGACTGCAGTTTTGAGGCGTACTACAAGCGCTCGACTGACGGCGGTGCCACCTGGGGCGCCGACACGCGGCTGGACAATGATGCGGCCGATTCCCGCAATCCGGTTTTAGCGGCCTCCGGCAATAACGTTCATATTGCCTGGTTTGACCACCGGGACGGCAACTGGGAAATCTACTACAGGCGCTCTACCGATGCAGGTGTGGCTTGGGATGGCGGCACCCGTCTCACCAGCGCTGCGGGGGATTCCTGGAATGCCTCTATTGCTATCTCCGGCAATCATGTTCACGTAGCCTGGGAGGACAGCCGGGACGATCCCGGCAGGGAGATCTACTACAAGCGCTCCGCCGATGGAGGGACCACCTGGGGCGCCGACACGCGTCTCACTAATGCTGCGGGAAATACCTGGTTTCCATCTGCTGCTGTGTCCGGCAATACTGTCCACGTTGCCTGGATGGACTTCCGGGACGGCAACTGGGAGATATATTATAAGAGAGATACGGCACCTGCCCCCAC
>JAFGHL010000100.1 GCA_016930155.1 Dehalococcoidia bacterium
AGGCGGTCACGCTGAGCTGGAGCGTCAGCGGGACAACCCAAGCAGACATCTCAACCATCGGCTCCGTGGAGCCCTCCGGGACCAGGTCCGTCACCCCTGCCAGCAGCACCGAGTACGTGCTGACCGCCACCAACAATGCCGGCACGACCAGCATGAAGGCCAAGGTAGACGTGACGTCCTTCGGCAAGGACAAGCCGGAGCTGGTCATCACCGGCTTCCGCGTGGAGGGCAATAAGGCTTATTTCAAGATAAAGAACGTCGGCGGCGGCCACTCCAAGCCGAGCACCGCTTACCTTTTCGTAGAGGGTTCCAAAAGGGCCTCCTGCCTGGTGGAGCCGCTGAGCGGCGACGAAGAAAGGGAGCTGCCTTTCCCCAATTACGAGTGGTCCTACGGCAGCGGCCGCACTTTCAGGCTGCCGGTCAGGGTATGCGCCGACGCGCTCGACCAGGTGCTGGAATACGACGAGAACAACAACTGCCTGTCGATGGACTGGTAACAGCTAAATAAATAGCGGGATACGACAAACATCGGCAAGCCCTGAGCTCCAAATCCCCAACAGACTCGAAATATGAAATCCAGTTGAAAGGGAACCAGGGTGTTTTCTGGTCATGCCATCACGGGGGCCTTTTCTTAATGCCATCACGAGGGGCGCAGCGACATGGTAATCTCCTGCGCGGGATTGGTCCACCGGGGAGATTGCCAGGGCCTGCTCTGCCGGCTTCGCAATGACATGCCATTCTAAGATTTCCGTGCTCCGCCCGGAATGACATCGCTAATGATATATTGGGGCCTGGAGCCTGTTTAGCGTTCAGTATTTAGCATTGGGAAGATGCAAAGTCCAGTTATTATGTGGAATTTGTGAACTGCAACTTTTAATTATGCTATCATTAATCTGTACTTGTATATTGGAATTGAGAGGTGTGAGCTATGATTATGGGACGCTGGTACGCTGTTATTTTCCTGGTTATGCTGGTAATGCTGACCGTTTCATACGGCTGCGGGGTGAAGCTGGTCAAGAAAGGTGAAACGTCTTCATCGGTGGTCAGCGACGCCCGGCTGTCGACCGAGGTGGACAGCCAGCAGAAGCCGGTCAACCCTTCCAATACATTCACGGTGGGCACCGATAGAATCTACCTCACGGTCAAGCTGAACGATGCTGCCGCCGGTACACAGGTCCTGGCGAAGCTGACCTACCTGGGCGGCGAGGCCTCCAGCATGGCCAACAGCACCATGTATGAAAACAGCCAGACCGGCGGAGGCAGCGGCTACCTGGCATTCGCCATGAAAGCGCCTCCGGGAGGCTTCCCGCAGGGCAACTACAGCGTGAGCATCTCGGCCGGCGGACAGGAGCTTATCAGCATACCTTTTGCGGTGCAGAACCTGTCAGCCCAGAAGGGCTGGCCGGTGATCAACAAGTTCAGCGCCTCCCAGGGCAGCGTGCCGGCGGGGCAGAGCGTTACCCTGTCATGGGACGTTTCCGATGCCACGCGCGTGACACTGCAGCCCGAGATAGGCACTGTCGACAGCTCGGGCACCAGGTCCGTCACACCTTCCGTCAGCACCACCTACAAGCTGATGGCCTCCAACGATGCCGGCGCATCCAGCCGTGAAGTCACGGTAAACGTGGGCGCCGCCGTCACGGGCGCCGCCGACCTGGTCATCACCGACGTCTGGCTGGAGGGCTGCATGGTCTACTACAAGATCAAGAACATCGGCAGCGCCGACTCGGCAGCCAGCACCTCCTATATTTATGTCAACAACCTGTTCCCGCCTCTGGGCGGAACCAGCTTTACGGATACGCTGAAAGCCGGGCAGGAGAAGTCGCTGGTCTTCTCCAGCTACCAGTGGCCCTGGTGCGGCAACGACCCGTCCGCCGGCACTTCCGGTACCCCGGGCACAATGGCCGTCACGGGAGCGTCCTCCTTCTCAGGCACGGACGCCTCCGGCTACGTGGACTGGAGCACCGTCAACCACGTCGTCAAGGTGTGCGCCGACGGAGAAAACAAGGCCTCCGAGTCCAATAAGTCCAACAACTGCATGACCAAGATCTGGGGCATCCTGATGGATTATAACCTGGCACAGCTGGCGCACCTGGCCACCTGGAAGAACAGCTCCGGCACACTGCCCGATGTCGGCACCGAGGATTCGCCCAAGGGCGCTTACATCAAGATGGCCTCCGGCGGGCTGATGATGGTCCCGGACCAGGTTCCCAATGGATGGATACAGGGCTACTGGGGCTATTTCTACCAGGATAACTACGGCGGCCCGGGCCGCACCGCTTACATACAGCTTCCGGCCAATGTGCACCTGACAACCAGGGTCAGCCTCGCTGCGAACGCCTCCGGCAGCGACGGTGTCACCTTCAAGGTTGGCCTGCGTGATATGAGCGACTCTGTAACCTTCCTGCCCGGCAAGACCATGACGGTGCCGGGTCAGCAGGAGGCCTGGGACATCGACCTGAGCGACTACGAGGGGCAGAAAGTCCTCATCGTGCTGCGCGTGGAAGCCGGGGCTTCGGCCACCAAGGACTACGCCATGTGGAACGAAGTGAGGCTGAAGCAGACGGCCGACTGAATACCCTGCTCCAAAATACACATTTACAGAAAATCGTTACAGGGGGTACGGGCAGTATTAATACTCCTGTATTGATAACTGATAATATGACAGACAGGCTATTGACCGGGTCGGCCGACCCTGAGTTTGTTTTTAGCTAAGTGAGGTTGCTGGTTGAACTACATGAAAGTATTATTTGCGGTTATTCTTGTTTTCCTGCCGCTGCTGGCGGGCTGCGCCGCGCCGCTGTCCGGGGCGGTGCTCTGCACGCAGACGGATGCCTCCGGCCGGCCGCTCAATGCGGCGGACAGCTTCACCATCGACATGCCGGCCATCATCTGTGCAGTGCCGGTGGACGGACTGCGCGCCGCCTCGCAGGTCAGGGCGGAATGGCTTTATTACGAGCCGGCAGGCTGGCAAAGCATCGATGACCAGTCCGGTACGGTAGCGGTGAACACATACCTGGCATTTACCACCAGCGCCCCCGCCTCGGGCTGGCAGCCGGGAGACTACCTGGTAAGGCTTTACCTCGACGGCGCTCTCAGGTCCGAAAAAGGCTTCAGCATCAGGCCGGAAGAGGGCAAAGCGGCTCCCGTTATCAATACGTTCCAGGCCACGCCTTCCACTGTCAGCGCCGGACAGCAGCTCAGCCTGACCTGGAACGTCAGCGGCGCCAGCCGGATTGTCATATCACCCGGGATAGGGGAGGTGGACGCCGGGGGCAGCAGGCTGCTAAGCCCAGGGCAGGATACTACCTACACCCTGACTGCCCTCAACAGCGGAGGCACCACCACCGGGGCGCTGTCCGTCACTGTGTCGGCAGAGCCGGAGCAGGAAAACTCCGACCTGGCGGTTCTGAACATTTTCCGCGAGGCCTCGATAATCTACTATACGGTCGCCAACCTGGGCCCCGGCGCCTCCCAAGGCTGCGATGCCGGGCTCTACGCCACCGGCCCGCTGCTGGCAACCAGCTATGTGCCTCCCCTTCAGCCGGGGGAGCGCCGCACCTTGTATTTCGCCAGGTACAGCTGGAGCCATCCGCTGGATACGCCGGCCACCGTCTGCGTCGATATCGACGGCCAGAATAACGAGACTCCCGGAGGCAATAACTGCCTGATCATGATAATATTCGGGCAAAGGGGCATCTGAGGTTCAAATCCCCCTTGTTTTTCTGCCTGTCATTGCGAAGCCAGCGAGGCCGGCTAGGTCAACCTCCCGGCTGTAATCAACACCCCATAGCAAATCACCACGTTGCTGCGCCCCGCCTGATGACCTGGTTATATCGGACACGCTATTGCTTTTCAGGTTATAATATCTAAAATTTGTATTTTATATTACGGGAATTGATTAGATAATGACCCGCTCACGCCTAGAGTTCATCGTCTTTGCCGTGCTGCTGTGTGCGATATTCGGCATATCGCTGGCACTGCGCACCGGCCTGCCCTGGGAACAGGTCTTCACCGGTCAATGGATTAAACTGACGGACAACGACGCTTACTATTACGTGCGGCTGCTGGATAACCTCTCCAGCCATTTTCCCCTGCTGGGAAAATTCGACCCTTACTCTATTTTCCCTGCCGGCAAGGACCTCAGCGGGCAGCCGCTGTTCTTTGTTTATTTCATGGGCTTTTTCACCTGGCTGCTGGGCGGCGGACACCCGTCGCAGCAGACCGTGGATGTGGTGGCTGTGCTCTTCCCGGCCGTCCTGGGGGCGCTGATGGTATTCCCGGTCTTCTTCATCGGCAGGGCTGTCTTCAATAAATGGGCCGGGCTGGCGGCTGCCCTGTTCATTACTTTTATCCCCGGGGAGTACCTGGCGCGTACCCTGCTGGGCAATACCGATATCCACGCCATGGAGATATTTTTCTCCACGCTCTTCATGCTTTTCCTGCTGCTGGCGGTGAACTCCGGCAAAGATACCTCCCTCCACCCGCTGCCGCAGGCAGGCCGCCGGGCGCTGGCAAGACCAATCATATACAGCGCCGCAGCGGGCCTTTGCCTGGGCATATACGTCATGTCATGGGAAGGGGCGCTGCTCTTCGTGCTTATCAGCTTCGCCTGGCTGGTGCTGCAGATAATTATCAACCACCTGCGCGGCCGGCCTGCGGGATACCTGGGACTGGCCGGGGGCATTACCTACCTGTGCGCTTTGCTGTCATCCTTTGCGGCGCGGCCGGGCCTGATGGCCTCGCTTTCCCTGCTGGCGGCGCTGGCCGCGGCGGCGGTGCTGCCGCTGCTGTCGTGGTACATGCAGAGGCGTAAACTCAAGCCGGCTTACTATATCCCGTGCGTGCTGGCGCTGGCAGGCCTGGGCATCCTGGCAGTCTACCTGGTCAGCCCCGCGCTGCCGGGCCAGATGTTCTCCGCCATTGTTAAATTTTTCATGTGGCGCCCGTCCGTGACCATAGCCGAGGCGCAGCCCCTGCTGATCGACCGCGGCTCTTTCACGCTGGCCATGACGTGGGGCAATTTCACCACAGCTTCAGTGATGGGGCTGATAGGGCTGGGCATCATCATCTACCAGGTATGCCGGAACGGCAGTCCCGGGATAACGATGCTGGCCGTATGGAGCATCTTCACGCTGCTGGCAGCACTGGCCATGCGGCGCTTCGCCTATTACTTCGCCGTCAACGCGGCGCTGCTTTCCGGATACACGGGCTGGCTGATACTGAGGGCAACCGGATTTAAAGAGGATACGGCGTTAGCGCCGCCACCACCGGCATCACCTGCTTCCAAAAAGAAAACGAAAACCGCCCGCAGCCGCGCTGCACAGGGCGGCGCCAGGGCCAACCGCGCATTGCTGGCGCTGGGAGGGGCGGCCGTGGTACTGCTGGCCGTCTATCCCAACACCGGTCCGCTGCCCGGCGGAGACCGGCCCTTCTCCGACGTGGCAACCAGGGCACTTTATACGCCCAGCGACGCCTGGTACGAGTCGCTGGACTGGATGCGCGGCAACACCCCGGAACCTTTCGGCGAACCCGGCTACTATTATGAATACTATCAAAAGGACTCTTCCGGCGCGCAGCCTTCGGCGGCTTACAGCGTGGTCTGCTGGTGGGATAACGGGTACTGGGTAACACGCATAGCACACCGGGTGCCTTTCTCCAACCCGGGCTCGGCCCAGATCGGCGAACAATACCTGTTCACGGCGCAGGACCCCGCCGCAGCCGACAAAATAGCGTCCGCCAGCGGCATGAAATACGTCGTACTGAGCGATTACCTGGTCGACTGGACGAAGGGGCTGGAAACGGTAGCCGCCGATGCAGGCCAGCCGGCTTCCCGCTATTACGAAATATATTACAGGACGCAAAATGGAAAGCTGTCACCGACGCTGCTGTACTATCCCGAGTACTACCAAATGCTGTCCGTGCGCCTCTACTGTTTCGATGGCAAAGAGTTCACACCATCGGAGACCGCCGTGATAAGCTGGGAGGCTAAAACAGGTGCGGACGGTGCGCCTTATAAAGAGATCACCGGCCTGAAGACCTTCGGCAGCCAGGCCGATGCCGCCGCCTTCATAGACATGCAGAAGGAGGGCAACTGGCGCATCGTGGGCAAGGACCCCCACATCAGCCCCGTCCCGCTGGAGGCGCTGGAAGGCTACCGGCACGTATATTCCTCCAGTCAGAAATCCCACATCGGCAACGCCGAGCTGCCCGAGGTCAGGATATTTGAATACACGGGGACAGAATAAACCCAGGCTTTGAGCTCCCGGTGAGGAGGCTGACGCAACCTGCGCAGACCCGCCGTTACATGTATAATATAACCGCAGAATTCAGAGCCAGTTCAGGATCAGGAATTTGAATGTCCGGGATGATGCGGTTTGCGGCATCCGGGAGCAGCAACATTCAGCAAACTTTATACTTGAATATTAAAAAAGCCGTGGGTTATTATCTATCAAGGTTTTCCAATGGATAAAAAAACCTTTCCAGAGTGGCTGTTTTCCCTGCTGGTGCTGGCGCTGGCCTGCGGCCTGGCGCTATATTTGAGAATTGCCCTGCCCTGGGCCAATGTGTTCGACGGCCAGTGGATCAAGTTTACCAGCAACGACGCCTATTTCTACATGCGCATGGTGGATAACCTGGTGCATAATTTCCCGCAGCTATACGGGTTCGATCCTTACCTGATCTACCCCAGCGGCTTCAGCACGGGCAACTATCCTACTTTCTTCGTGTACCTGCTGGCGGCCATCGTCAAACTGCTGGGGGGAGCCTCACCGTCGCAGCAGGCTATCGACAGCATCTCGGTTTACCTGCCGGCCATACTCGGTGCGCTGACGGTCATCCCCGTTTATTTCATTGGCAGGCTGCTGATCAACCGCTGGGCGGGGGCAGCCGCCGCCATCGCCCTGGCAGTCATGCCAGGAGAGTTGCTGGTACTGTCGCTGCTGGGCAACACAGACCACCACTCAATAGAGATATTACTGGCCTGCTGTTTCGCCCTTTTCTTCATGCTGGCCATCAAGCACGGACGCCAGTTCACCTATACCACGCTGATGAAAGGCCAGTTCAGCGAGGCCGGCGCCCACCTGCATTACGCGCTCATCGCCGGCGTTTTCTTCGGGCTTTACCTGATTACCTGGACGGGTGCCTTACTGATGCTTTTCATAGTCTTCCTGTATTTCATTGTGCAGTTCATCAGCGACCACCTGCGCGGTTTCCCCACCGATTACCTCAGCAAGGTGGCCATAACCTGTTTTCTTATCTCGCTGCTCATCTTCGTGCCGGTATCACGTGACAAGCTCACGCTGCTGGCGCTGGCAGCCGTCATACTGGTCCCCATCATGCTTAACGCCCTGTCAGCCGTGCTGTCGCTGCGCGAGGTCAGGCGCTCCTATTACCTGGCTGTGATCGTCGGGCTGGTTGCTCTGGGCGCAACTGCCTTCTGGCTGGTCTTCCCCGCCCAGTTCCAGGCGGCCTTCAGCTATACCTCCAGTATATTTGCCTGGCGGATGGAACAAAACGTGGTCGGCGAAATGAAGCCGCTGCTCTTCCCCGGCGGCACATTCACTATGGAGATGGCCTGGAGCCAGTTCGCCCTGGTTTTATACTCCGGGCTGGCCGGGCTGGCGCTGACCGTATACCTCAGCATACGGGAAGGGAGATCAGAATATATCTTCATGTCCGTCTGGAGCCTGGTTATGCTGCTGGCCTGCCTCGCCATGGTACGCTTCGCCACTTATCTCACGGTCTGCCTCGTCCTGCTGACCGGCTGCCTGGCAGGATGGGTCATCCAGGCGGCCCAGCCGCACGAATCTGCTGCACAGCGGCCGAAGCCCGTCAAGAAATCCAAAAGGACAGCCGCCGCAACCCGGTTCCCGCTGCGTACCGTGCTGATATCGGCTGCCACGTGCATAGCAGCTATCGCCCTGCTTTTCCCGGGGACGGCCAACGCCGTCTCTGCAGCCAGGCATACTTCCTTCGCTCCCAGCGATGCCTGGATGGAGTCTATGCAGTGGATGCAGCAGAACACGCAGGAGCCTTTCGGCAAGGGCGACTTCTACTACAAGCTCTACGATACTCCCAGCGAGAACAGGACCTACGACTATCCGGCCACATTTTACAGCGTGGCGGTCTGGCCCGACTATGGTTACTGGGTAACCAGGCTGGCGCACAGGGTCCCCGTAGCCAACCCGGGCTCCTACGGAATCACCGCCGGAGGCTATGCCACCGCCGCGCAGGTTGCCGGCTTCCTGCTCTCCCCGGATCAGCAGGCGAATGCCTCACTGATGGAAAATTGGCGGGCCAGATATGTGATAGTCGATAGCAGGATAGCTTCGCCCAACGATAAATTCTATGCGCTGGCCGGCCTGAATAATCAGCAGGAATCGGATTATTACGAGCTGTGCTGGGTAAAAAAAGAGGGCAAGTATGAGCCGCTGCTGGTCTTTTATCCCGAATTCTACCGTGCTGCCGTGATCCACCTGTATAACTTCGACGGACAGCAGGTAGCCCCGGAGAGGACGCTGGTAATGGCTTACCAGGACCGCTCCACCGCCGACGGACAGCAGTTTAAAGAGATAACCGGGATTAAAAGCTTCGATGGCTATGCCGGTGCGGAGTCATATATCGCAGGGCAAAAAGAGGGGCAGTACAAAATCATCGGCACAGACCCCCTGGCCAGCCCGGTCCCCCTGGATAAGCTGACCGGCTACAGCACCGCCTATCAATCGGAGCAAAAAGCCAGCGCCGGGTCAGCCACAGCCCTGCCGGCCGTGAAGATTTTCGAGTATACCAGCAGCTCTAAATAAACTCCGCATTCCAAGCAGCAGCCAGGCTTCCAGTACCAGACCCTAGGCCCGCAGCAAACTCACAACCCCAAGCTCCAACATCCCCAGTCTGAGGGGCAGGCTGTCAGCGCTGAGTTATATGACAAAGCATTTTTTCGGACATGACTTGACAGGTACGAATTTATATCACTATAATAACGTAGAAATTCGGCTTACCTGGAATTCCATTAAGTTCAATTTTCCCACATTGCAATTTAATCCAGATTAATAAAATAGCTGGCGGAATAAGTTGCGGTAGCTTGATTAATTTCAGAGAATTGGAATTTAGTACTTTATATATGTAATTAAGTTGGATGACTAGATCCACTTGCACTGCTAATCATTATGGCTAAATATATATTTGTGACGGGAGGCGTTGTAAGCTCGGTCGGGAAGGGCATCGCTGTAGCATCGATCGGTCGCATACTGAAAAGCCGCGGTATATCTGTGTCGGTACAGAAACTGGACCCCTACCTCAATGTGGACCCGGGCACCATGTCGCCTTATCAGCACGGCGAGGTGTTTGTTACAACCGACGGAGCCGAGACTGACCTCGACCTGGGACACTACGAGCGGTTCATCGACCTCAACCTGACATCTGCCTCCAACGTGACCTCTGGCCAGATTTACTCGTCGGTGATCGCCGGGGAGAGGCGGGGGGACTACCTGGGCGGCACCATGCAGGTAATCCCACACGTTACCAACGAGATCAAGCGGCGCATACGCGAGGTGGCACAGATCTCCAACCCCCAGGTGGTGATCGTAGAAGTGGGCGGCACGGTGGGCGACATCGAAGGCCAGCCGTTCCTGGAAGCCATCAGGCAACTGCGCAACGAGGTCGGCAGGGACAACGTACTTTTCATCCATGTCACCTACCTGCCTTACATCGCCACCACCAAGGAGCTGAAAACCAAACCCACGCAGCACAGCGTCAACGAACTGAGGCGCATCGGTATCCAGCCTGACATCATACTCTGCCGCTCCGACTACCCCATTTCGGAGGGACTGCGTGATAAGATATCGCTGTTCTGCGACGTTGCTAAAGAAGCGGTCATACCGATGGTGACGGCTGAGAGCATCTACGAGGTCCCGCTGATACTGGAAGACTTCGGCATGAGCAACTTCATCACCAGCAAAATTCGCCTGAACGTAGCCAAAGCAGACCTGTCAGAGTGGCGCATGATGGTTGACCGTATGAAATCACCCAAGGAAAGCCTGAATATCGCACTGGTAGGCAAGTATATTGAGCTGGAAGACGCCTATTACTCGGTGCGTGAATCGCTGTGCCATGCAGCGCTGTACCATGACCGCAATGTAAATATCGTCTGGGTACAGTCGGAGGAAATTGAGAAAGGCACACATGACAACCTGTTCAATTCAGTACACGGCATCATCGTGCCGGGGGGCTTCGGCAACCGCGGCATCGAAGGCATGATAACAGCCGCCTCTTATGCCAGGCAGAACAATGTCCCCTACCTGGGGCTTTGCCTGGGCATGCAGGTAATGGCCATTGAATTCGGCAGGTACGCAGTGGGCAACAAGACGGCCAACTCTACCGAGTTCGACAGCAACACCAATTACCCCGTGATCGATTTGATGCCGGGCCAGCGCAGCATCGACAGCAAGGGAGGGACCATGCGGCTGGGGGCTTACCCCTGCGAACTGATGCCGGGAACAAAGGCGGCTGACGCTTATACGGAAAAGGTAGTCTACGAGCGCCACCGCCACCGCTACGAGTTTAACAATGACTTCCGCTCCATCTTCGAGAATAAAGGCGTGATATTCAGCGGACGTTCGCCGGATAACAGGCTGGTGGAGATAACAGAGCTGCGGGATCACCCTTGGATGCTGGGATGCCAGTTCCATCCCGAGTTCCGCTCACGCCCCAACCACCCTCACCCACTGTTTATAAAATTCATCGGAGCTGCCAAAGAGACCCTGGTGGAAGGCACGCAGGTCACACTTCCCATAAAATGATGCAAACAGGCAGCCCGTCAACAATAAAATTTTCTTCGTCAGGAGAAATATATGCGTTTGTTTCTTGATACAGCTAATGTGGAGCATATTAAACACGGGGTCAGGCTGGGCGTCGTCAGCGGCGTGACTACCAATCCCAGCCTGGTGTCACAGGAAGGCAAAGTCAACTATAAGAAACTGGTCCAGAAGATCTGCTCGGTAGTGCCCGGGCCGGTTTCAACCGAGGTGATCAGCCAGGACGTGGCAGGCATGGTTGCCGAGGCACGCCAGATCGCCAAATGGGCCAACAACGTGGTGGTCAAGATACCGGCTGGCCTGGAAGGGGTAGAGGCCACGCATATCCTGGCCTCGGAAGGCATCCAGGTCAATTTCACGCTATGCTTCTCAGTGAACCAGGCCCTGCTGGCCGCACTGGCAGGCGCCGCCTATGTCAGCCCGTTCGTGGGACGGCTGGACGACATCGGGGAGGACGGCATGACTCTGGTCAAAGACATCGTGCAGGTCTTCCGCCAGTATCCAGAAATCAAGACAGAAGTTATCGCCGCCAGCATCAGGCACCCGCAGCACTGCCTGATTGCGGCCCTGGCCGGGTCGCATATCGCCACCATACCCTATAAAGTACTGCTGCAAATGGCCAAACACCCCATGACCGACGCCGGCAATGCGCGTTTCCTGGAAGACTGGCGCAAGGTAATGGGTGACGTTAAGAATATCTGATTATTTACCGGACTATACATGTTGAGGTGAGACTATGATGAACGTAACTGAACTGGAATTAAAAACCACCGAGGAACTGCAGGCCCTGGCCAAGACGCAGGGGCTGGAGAACTTCGCCGACCTGAGCAGGGAGGAGCTGATAGCCAAGCTGGCCAACTCGGTCATACCCCCCGAGCCGCAGCCGGGCTTTTATATGAGCCTGGGCGGGATACTGGAGATAATGGACGAGGGCTATGGGTTCCTGAGGCAGGAAAGCCTGCTGCCCGGCCCTAACGACGTATATATCTCTAACTCGCAGATCCGGCGCTTCGGCCTGCGCAACGGCGACACGGTCATAGGACAGGCCAGGCCCCCCAAGGAAGGGGAAAAATATTGCAGCCTGCTGCGCGTGGAGACCGTCAACGGGCTGGACGCAGACCAGTCCAAGGGCCGCCCGCACTTCGGACAGCTCACACCCACCTTCCCGGACAAGATGTTCGACCTGGAGAGCAACCCCAAGAACCTGTCGGCCCGGCTGATCAACCTGGTTGCCCCCATAGGCGGCGGCCAGCGCGGATTAATCGTCTCACCCCCCAAAGCAGGCAAAACCCTGCTGTTGAAAAACATCGCCAATGCCATCACCGCCAAATATCCCGACGTCCACCTGATGGTTCTGCTGATCGGTGAACGCCCTGAGGAAGTCACCGACATGAAAAGGTCGGTTAACGGCGAGGTGGTTTCCGCCACATTCGACGAACCGGTGGAGAACCATACCCGCGTGGCAGAGCTGGCGCTGGAGCGGGCCAAACGATTGGCCGAGATAGGCAAAGACGTAGTAATCCTGCTGGACGGTATTACACGTCTGACACGCTCTTATAACCTGGCCATGCCTCCCAGCGGCCGCACGCTTTCAGGCGGTATCGACTCGGTAGCATTGTACCCGCCCAAACGCTTCTTCGGCGCCGCCAGAAACATCGAGGAGGGCGGCAGCCTGACTATACTGGCCACCTGCCTGCTGGATACCGGCAGCCGCATGGATGACCTGATCTATGAGGAATTTAAAGGCACCGGCAACATGGAGCTGCACCTCGACCGCAGGATGGCCGAAAAACGTATCTTCCCGGCCATCGATATTATGCGTAGCAGCACGCGCCGTGAGGAACTGCTGCTGGGTGAACAGACGGTTGCCAAGGTCTGGCTGCTGCGCCGCATGATTGCCATGATCGCCGAGGACTCCAACAGCGCGACAGATGCATCGGAGCGCGTGATCGACCGGCTGGCAAAAACCCAGACTAACGCCGAGTTCCTGTCAACGCTGACGGCCAAGGATGTGTAAAAATAAGCCAGCTTATAGACAATCAATAAAATTGATCAAATTACACATAGTGGAACTTGAATTTTGAAATTCGCAATCTACTTAGCAAGCACCCCTTTATCCGCACCCCCGAATTTGGAGCTTGAGCTTGATCGGAATGGTCCACTGCCACAAACGTGAAACTGCGCCGGGGCCTGCACTGAAAGGACCGCTGGCAGCCCTGCTGGCATCACTGTTCCTTGTCATTTCCTTGATGCTGGTACCCGCGCCTGTGCGTGCTTTCTCGCTCGGACTGGAACCAGTATCCGGCAAGGTAGGCTCCACCATCAAGATACCGGCCTTCTGCCAGTACGGCTCCGGGGATTACAGAATCTACTGGGGCGAAGACGACCAGCTGATACAGAAGGGAACGGTTGACAGCAAAGGCTGCTCGCCCATCTATTTCACCGTACCAGAGACCCAGCGCGGCAAGCATATCGTTACGCTGGAGATCGGCAGCAAGTCATGGTCGAGGGACTTCACCGTCACAGCCAGCATCACGCTGGATGTAAAAACCGGCTCCCCCGGCTCGCTGGTAACCATCCAGGGCAACGGCTTCGAGGAACGTGAAGGCGAAATTTTCATCACGTTCGACGGGAGCAGGACAGCCCAGGATATAGAGGCCAATAGCAAGGGAGCCTGGACATACAAGCTGGAGGTACCCAGCAAAGGCCGCGGCAGCCACTCCATCAGCGCTGCCGGCGCCAGCACGCCATCGCAGGAGGTAGGCAACGAAAACTTTGAAATTAGGCCGGCCATCGAGGTTAAACCATCCTCGGGATGGGTGGGCCGCGTGGTTAACGTATCAGGATGCGGCTTCGCACTCAATGAGCCGCATATAGCTGTAAGCTACGATGATGTGATCGTAAAATCCGGGCTGACCGCAGATGACAGCGGTACATGGCAGACATCCTTCTCCATACCACCCTCTGCCAAAGGCTCTCACAAGCTGGACGCTCACGGCTCCATTTCACCTGACGATGAGGTGACAGACGTCACTTTTACCGTGGCGCCCGGCATCCACGTCGAACAGGCAGCGCACAAGCTGGGCGAAGCCATACATGTCGGCGACAGCCTGGTCGTGACCGGGATCGGTTACGAGAACAATGAGACCCGCATCATGGTCATGTTCGACGGCGTAAAAATCGTCGACAATATTCAAGCTGATGCACAGGGTTCCTGGTCAGCCCAGTTCAGCATACCTGAAACCGGCTTTGGCGATCACAGCATTACAGCATACGGAGACGCCACCCGGTCGACCGATGTAGCAGAATTCACGATACTTGTTTCACCCGACCTGAGCATCAACCCTGACAGCGGCGCCGTGGGCGACAGCATGGTACTGACAGGTCACGGGTTCGGTTCAAATGAGGCATTGACCTTCATATATAATTTTAAGAAGCTCGACCTGTCCGCCAGCGCCGATTTTAAAGGAAATTTCAATATGAGCTTCCAGCCGCCTGCCGGCAGCTCGGGACCCCATACGCTGACGGTAATGGACGGAGAAGGGGCCGCGGACAGCGTCACACTGACCATAGAGTCCAACCCGCCACAGGCACCCTCTCTCACTGCTCCGGAAGACGGGGCGGAATACGGCTTTTTCGATAGCGAGCCTGTCGCGTTCTCCTGGTCTGCAGTCGAAGATTCCAGCGGCGTAACCTATACACTTGAAATCTCCCCGGAAGATGGCTTCAAAGGCGATTTGATCAGCAGGCAGGACCTGGAAAAACCGTTGTACCATCTGCCTCGCAACGAAAGACCATCCTTCGGTCTGTATTTCTGGAGGGTTAAGGCCGTCGACCTGGCCGGCAATGTCAGCGCCTGGAGCGAAACGCGGACTCTGGAATTTTCCGGCTCCAATTTAATCGGACCCGGTCTTATCAGCCTGGCGGTACTGGTGATCATCATTCTGATCATCTGGCGCATCCGCGTGGTCTCTAAAAAGGGCGGCTGGAAGTTGGACTCAGATTCAGATTCTTGACAAAAACAGATACTGGCTATAATATGATTGAAATTTACTATGGCTTAATACGTTTAAATATAATAAAAGCGAGGTAAAACAAGAATGAAATTAATGGTTATCGGGCTAGGGCAGTGTGGCTCCCGCGTAGCCGATGAGTTTGCCTATCTCGGGCACAGGGCTCGTTCAGAGAGAGGCACAACAATCATCACGGGGACTTTCGCAGTCAACACAGACCAGACTGACCTGACCGGATTATCTCATATCGGCTCCGACTACATGCACCGCATACTGATCGGCGGCCGCAAGACATGGGGACATGGCGTAGGCAAAGTCAATGAAATGGGCGCTGAACTGGCAAGGGAAGACGGCGACAAGGTCATCGACGCTGTCAGGACATCGCCGCTTTTCTACCAGACACACGCATTCATGCTGGTGGCAGGCACCGCCGGTGGCACCGGTTCGGGTGCCATCTCCATCATCGCCCAGATGCTCAAGGAACGCTATATCGGCAAACCGGTCTATACGCTTTGCGTGCTGCCTTTTGAACATGAAGAGGTCGCCGAACTGCGAAGCGTCTATAATACAGCCACCTGCCTGAAATCGGTCCATTCCGTGGCAGACGGAGTATTCCTGGCTGACAACCAGCGCTACGTGCGCAAGGACGCCAGCATGGCTATGAACCTGGCACGCATCAACCGGCAGATCGTCGAACCTTTCTACGACCTGATGTGCGCCGGCGAGGTAACCCAGCAGAGATCGGTCGGCGCCAAGACCATGGACGCCGGCGATATCATGCAGTCCATCGACGGCTGGACCGCCATCGGCACCGGCAAGACGGAGATCCCCCGCGGCTTCCGTTTCCCCTGGGAGCTGGCCAAGACCAGCTTCCGCGAGAAGAGCGGCGAAACGCTGCGCGCCATGCAGGCCATGGACGCCGCTGTCAGCGAGCTCTCCATATCGATCAATCCCGAGGATGCCGGCCGCGCCCTCTATCTCATGGCCGCCCCATCCAAAGAGATGAGCATGGACATCGCCAAGGGCCTGGGCGACTACCTGCGTGAACTGGCCGAGAACGCGGTCATCCGCGCCGGCGACTTCCCCAGGGAAAAAGGTTCCGTCGATGTGACAATCCTCTTCTCCCAGCTTGCTTTCGTGCAGAAGATCAGAGACTACTACGACAGGGCTTCGGCCTTCGCCATGACGCAGAAAGACCGCCTGAAGGAAACCACCGGACGCCTGCGCGACATGGAAGACGCAGCCAAGGGCCTGCCAAGCCTTATCTAAATAATTGTTACGCTACTTCAAAAGGGGCAGCAGTTGCTGCCCCTTTTTTTATGACAGCCTCCGGCAGAAGATGCGGGAATCGCCGTGCCGGTCTATAATACCGCCGAAGGATTATGCAGAAGCACGGTATATTCAACATCGATATCAACGACGTGTCATCCACCATGCTGCTGACGCTCTATTGCCATGCGCGGGAAAGCCGGTCAGCCGACCCCATCATCGACGACCCCCGGGCAGTGGAGATAACGGCTGCCCTCAACCGCCAGTTGGCCGGTTCAGCCGACCGCATGTACAGGGACCTGGCCGATGGCAAGCTCAATAAAAAGCTGATCACCTTCATCACGCTGAGGGCCAGGCAGTTCGATAGATACACGCAGGATTTTCTCAGCTCCCGCCCGGACGGCAGCGTGGTCAACCTGGGCTGCGGCCTGGATACACGCTTCTGGCGCGTAGACAACGGCAGTGCTCGTTTTTATGACCTCGACCTGCCTGGCGTGATCAAGATAAAACGGAAGCTCATGAGCGAGACAGACCGCTACCGCATGATCGCCTCATCCGTGCTGGATTTCCGCTGGATGGACCTGCTGAAACAACACGGCAGCAGTCCCTGCCTGTTCCTGGCCGAGGGACTGCTGATGTACCTGGAAAAGGATTCGGTCCGTGACTTGTTGCTTAAGCTGCAGACGGAATTCCCCGGCTCGGAGCTGGTCTGCGAGGTAGTCCATGAATCGGTAGTCAACGGGTGGCTGAAGGGCGCCATGAACCTGCGCATGCAGGGGGAACTGCACCTGGGGCAGGAGGCCACTTTCGTGTCCGGCGTCAGGGATGGGCATGAGATGGAGTCATGGTCACCGGGCATCAATCTGCTCAGCGAGTGGTCGCATTTCGATTCGGATGAGAAGAAGCTGGGCTGGGCGCGCCTGTTCGGCAAAATCCCTGGCATGCGCAGGGTACAGTGGACCGTTCACTACAGGCTGGGATAGCCGCCGGGCACATTTACAGTGCTGCTTCACCTGCTGTCAATGTTTCAGATGCTACCGTTTATAAATTACCTTCCCACCGCCTTCCTGGGCCTGATCTGCGCCGCCGCCTCCACGCACAGCGCCAGGCTCATCAGGTAATCGTCATGCCCCTCGGCAGGGTCGACGTAGAAATTGATGGTCTGGTTAGGCCGGCAGACGCTCCTGGCACGTCCCAGTTCAAACATCAGCTCCCGGTAATCGTCTGAGCCGTCTCCCGCATAGAGCTTTAAGCGGCCCGAGTTGACGGCAGCCAGGAAATTGAAGCCCAGCGCCGATTTGGACGCCTGCGTGAACTTAAACGGCGCGACCCGTCCTCGCAGGGCATGGCGCAGGAACGAGGCCACAGCTTCTCCCACCCCCGTTGCGTCCACTGCAACGCTGCTGCACCGCCATGTATTTCGCAGGATATCCACCATCATGCGGTAAAGCTCAGGATGTTTTTTGCCCACCCAGCAGTAATGTTCCACCACCCTGATCTGCGGATCTTCCACAATATCAGACACAGGTGAAAAGCTGACCTCGGCTATGGTGATCACGGCAGCATCCCGGCCGCCTACGGTCAGTTCCAGTTCCTCCGTAACCTCGGCTTCCCCGGCCAGGTCAATCCCCGCTACGTATATTTTATCCGCAGATTCCCTGCACAGCAGGCGGGAATGCAAACCGGTCAATTGCCCTATTTGAGACCTTGACAGGAAACCCCCGCCCGTACGCACCGGCAGCAGCGCATACTGGCTGAGAAAAAGAGGGTGGTCGCCGCCCAGCCTGCTGCGCTCGGCCTCAACGAACGAACGGTAATTCTGATTGTACCTGGATACCTCCTGCCAGTCGAAGCGGAAGTGCCTCCTGAGGCCGTCCCTTTTCTCGAGATCCAGATTGGACTGCTTGATCTCCTCCAGCAGTGTGGAATCGTCCCAGGTGGTGCCGTAATGGACGGTGGTAGCATTGACAGAGGATGCCATGGGTCGGAATTCCTTGGTATATTTCTCCTTGCTGACGTCCTGTGATTCGTCTATCTCCAGCAACAGGTCGGCTGTATGCCCGACCACCGAGGATGATTCCTCTGCCGATAGAAATACCTGCCGCGCCGATCCCAGCCGGATGATATAGCCCATCTCCGATATCCAGGCGCCGCCGAAGCCGAAATCATCCAGCCGCTGCTTCAGGCGCGACATGGAAATTACGGTCTGCGGCTTAAAAGTAGGCGAGCACTTGACGGCGCTGCCCCCGGCGGCCATGAAAAGAGTGAGCAGCAGGACCTCGATATGCGCTGAAAGCTCGTTTTTTCCGCCCTGACGGGCGATTTCCACGGAAAAAGTCAGCCCGAGGTTGTCTTGTATACTCCCCAGTACGGCACGGGCAATTTCAAGCTGATAAGGGCGTAATTGCATAGCTGATAAAAATCCTGGTTAGAAAAATAATAAAGAAACGGCAGGCACTTAATACGGAATCCCAAACAGCTTAAAACAAGCAGCTTAAAATCTCGATAAAACTGCCTTTTTTATTCGCTCAGAGCCTAGAAGTTCAGTATGCGGCAATCATTGTTTACACGGTACTTCAAGCCTATTTAATAAAGGCTTTGACCCCCAGCGGTATGGCCAGCTCGGTGAAGACCCTGGTAATGGCCTCCTTGAGACATTTCTTCTGCTCCCTAGAGATCGAGTAGCGGATTTTCACCAGGTTGGCGATGGTATTGGCCGTCCTCAGGTGCAGTTCGTACTTTTCAGGCTCCTTCCTGATGATGTCGCGTAGCTGCAGCCTTAATACGGCAATCTCCTGGTCCAGCCCATCCACGCCACCCGCTTCCTCCAGACTAAGCCGGGCACTCTCATCCAGGGCGGGGCCGTAAAATCCCCTTTTGACCGTCTTTTTTTCCTGCTTTTTTACCATTTTGCTTGATTTTGACCAGACCGTACACGATAGCATAAGCCGCTGCATCGTATTTTTCTTTATCCAGGGCAAACTTCAATAGCTCAGCCATGATCGATAATATAGACCATATGTTCTAATTAATGCAACGGCTGGATGTCCTTTTTGCCGGAAGCGAGGCGCCGCTTTGTATTTAATCCACTCGCAGTACAGCACACCGTCAGTGCAACATTTTTATCCAAAAGGCTCATCCTTGTTACGCCGTGAGGCCATTGCCGTATCAGGCCACCCGGGGTAATCTTCTACAAAGGGGCTATCTGCTTAGATAGACTGACTATGAATTTTATAGCCATATTGCATTTCGCCAGTTTCGCGGCCTACGTGCTGCTGGTCATCTATGTAGTGAGCAGGCGGTCGGCTTCCTACGTGAACCACCTCTGTGCCCTGCTCATCTCCTCGCTGGCCATCCTGAGCCTGTCCTGCGGCCTGCTCAATGTCACCGATAACCTGCAGGATGCCATGGCGCTGGTCAACCTAGCAGCCTTCGGCTCCATTACCGGGCCGGTATTCGCCCTCTGGTTTTACCTTGCGCTCACCAACAGAGAAAAGGTGCTGAAGAACAGATTATTCATCGCCGGCTCAGTCACAGTCCCGCTGATTTTACTCTTCATGCAGTGGTCAGGGTTCATCATGAACGGGATCACCGTCGAAGTTTGGGGAGTAGGGATAACACGGGCGTCCACTGCATTTACATGGCTTTATTCGATTTATACCATCCTGCTTTATCTAGCCTGTGGCATACTTTTGCTGGAGATGGAGCGCAGGGCCGATACGACAAGGCGGAGGAAACAGGCGATACTGCTGTTTGCTACGGGGGCAGCAACCATAATAACCGTCGTCACGCTGAACGTACTCGTATACGGTGCAGGCATGCAGCAGATTCCCCAGGTCGGCGACATAGTGGCCATGATCTGGGTCATCGGCATTGTGGTAGCTACCTCGCGCTACGGGCTGCTGCGCATCACGCCGGTGTTGGCCTCCGACGAGATATTAAGCACCATGAGCGATTCATTGATGCTGGTAGATAACGAAGCCACGATAGTCTTCGCCAACCACGCCACCTGCTCCCTGCTTGGCAATGCTGAGAAAAAAATCATCGGCCAGCCCTTTTATTCGCTGGTGGAGGACAAGCATAAGGCAGAAGAGCTGCTAAATACTGACAGCAGCGAAAAAAAAGGCCCGCTGGAGATGGTTTACCTGTCAAAAGACGGCACGTCCATACCGGTGCTCATCTCCACCTCGGCCATCCGGCTGCCCGGCGGTACAACGGCAGGTTCCGTTGTTTCAGCAGTGGACCTCAGGCAGCACAAAAAAGATGAGGAGAACCTGGCTGCACACCAGAGGCTGATCACCGGCATACTGGAGACCATGCCCTCCGCCGTGCTGGTGATAAACAGGCAGATGGAGATAGTACTGGCCAACAGGCTGTTCTTCCACGATATGGGCTGGAGCGAAGGGCAGATCGAGAACAGGCCTTTGATCGACATCATCCCTTCCGAGGAATTTGTCGCTCAGATAGCTTCGGCCATGATAACGGACGCCAGCAGCATTCAATTCGAATTCCGCTACGACCTGAACGGCAGCAGCCGTATACTGGTAGCCAACGTCTTCCCCATGCCAGCCGAAAACATACTGCTGATACTCAATGACGTGACGGACGAGCGGGAGAGACAGGACAGGCTGTACCTGACCGACCGGCTGGCCTCCATAGGCGAGATGGCGGCCGGGGTAGCCCACGAGATCAACAACCCGCTGACCAGCGTGATCGGCCTCTCTCAGCTTCTGACGGAGCAGGAACTGCCGGCCGATTTAGTGGAAGACATCAGCACCATTTACAGGGAGGCGCTGCGCGCTTCCACGGTCGTCAAGAACCTGCTGACCTTTGCCCGCAAGCGCCCCGCCCTGAGACAGCCCGTGCAGATACACCGGGTCATCGACGATGTTCTCCAGCTGCGGGCTTACGAGCACAGGGTCAATAACATCTTCATCACCAGAAATTACACTGAAAACCTGCCGGATGTGGTTATAGATTACAACCAGATGCAGCAGGTATTCGTTAATATAGTGCTTAACTCCGAGTACGAAATGATGCAGGCCCATCGCGGCGGCTCGCTGGTGGTCTCCAGCAAAAAGCTGGAGGACCATATCTCGATCTCATTCAGCGATGACGGGCCCGGCATCTCCCCGGAAAACCTCAAGCGCGTCTTCGACCCGTTTTTCACCACCAAGGAGGCAGGCAAGGGTACCGGCCTGGGACTGAGCGTGTGCTACGGCATCGTCGCCAATCATGGCGGCAAAATCTACGCCGAATCCAGCCCGGGGCAGGGGGCAACTTTTATCATCGAACTGCCGGCCACAATACCTGCGGCCGAACCGGCCCTGCAGGCGCAGATCATGAACTTCCTGAAAAAACAGGAGGGCCCTGCCACAGACCGCTCCTTACCGGAACCGCTAACAAGGGAGATACAGATATAATGAGTGAACAAACCGACCGCGGCAAGATTCTCATCGTGGACGACGAGCAGGCGGTCAGGATGGCCATCAACAAGCGTTTGACCAGGGCCGGGCACCAGTGCCTGGAAGCAGAAAAAGCCGACGGCCTCATCGATAAAATCCGCCAGGACCAACCCCACCTGGTCATCCTGGATATCAAGATGCCCGGCAAACAGGGCAACGAGATCCTGCCTGAAATCGTTTCTTCCTTCCCCGGCACCTCCGTCGTCATGGCTACAGCAGTGGTCGACCCCAGCGTAATCGTGGAGTGTATCAGGAGCGGCGCCCAGGACTATATCATGAAGCCGTTTGACCTGGAATACGTCACCCAGATAGTGGACAAGACCCTGCAGAAGAGAAAACTGGAGCAGGACATCAAGCAGTTCCAGGAAAGCCTTCAGGCTGAGGTAGAGCACCAGCGCAGGGAAACCCAGAAGCTGTTCCTCAACTCTATCGAGTCGCTGGTCTTCGCGCTGGAAGCCAAGGACAAGTACACGGCCGGACACTCGCGCAGGGTGGCCGCCATCGCCGTAGCCATAGCCGAGGAGATGGGACTGCAAGGGGAAGAAATGGACAACATCCGGCTGGGGGCGCTGCTGCACGATACGGGAAAGATAGCCATAGACCACGACATTATGAACAAGCCGGGCCGGCTGACGGAAGACGAGTACAGGCACGTGATGGCTCACGCCTCCATCGGCGCCGGCATCGTCAAGCCCGTGGTCAACCAGCAGATACTGGACATCATCATCCACCACCATGACTTTTACAATGGCCAGGGATATGCACAAAATATCAATGGCGGCCAGGTACCCCTGGGCGCCAGGATCATTGCGGTAGCCGACAGCTACGACGCCATGACCTCCGACCGGCCTTACCGCAGCGCCCTGACCGGGGAGCAGGGTCTGAACGAGATTTTAAGATGTTCGGGGACACAGTTCGACCCGGAGGTGGCAGGAGCCTTCCAGCGAGTCTACCTGGCAGGCACCATCAAAGGTAAATGATATCTTTCACGCTTTTCTTTTACGCATATATATTTGACCCGCCACGGTCAAATATATATATTAAATAGTCGTCTACTAACATTTAATTAATAATTTTTAGTATATGGCGCTTCCTGTACCCGTCAGTATGGAGCAGCACCAAGATGGCAGGCAAAGAGAAAAGTACACGGATAGTTAAGAAGCTCCGGCAGAACGAAGAGAGATACCGCGAGCTTTTCGATTCCATCAACGTCTGCGTGGCCGTCTTCAAAGTCAGGGACAGCGGCGCGGACTTCATCATCAAGGACCTCAACACTGCAGCGGAGAACGTTGAGAAGATCAGCCGCCGGGAAGCCATCGGCAAGAGCATCTTAGAGGTGTTCCCCGGCATTAAAGAGCTTGGCATCACTGAGATGATGCAGAGGGTATGGGAGACGGAAGCGCCGGAGAGCTTCCCGCCTAAGTTCTATCAAGGCAAGAGGACCAGCGGCTGGCGCGAGGGATACATCTATAAACTGCCTTCGGGAGACATAGTCACCGTCTACGAGGACATAACCGAGCGGAAAAAGGCTGAGGCGGCGCTGGCGGAGGCGGAGTTGCGCTACCGGACGGTAGCAGACTTCACTTACGACTGGGAGTACTGGCGCAGCCCGGAAGGCAAGTACCTGTATGTATCGCCCTCGTGTGAACGCATCAGCGGCTATACCCCCGCACAATTCCTCAAAGACCCGGGCCTGATGGAAAAAATAATCGTCCCCGCGGACAGGAAGGCTAAGGCCGCACACCTGGAAAAGGTCGAAAAACACATCGAAGACAGCGCAGTATTCCGCATCAAGTGCAAGGGCGGCGGGATACGCTGGATCGAGCATATCTGCAGGCCGATCATGGACAGCCAGGGCAAATACCTTGGCAGCCGCGGCAGCAACCGCGACATTACTGACCGCAGGCAGGCCGAGGAAAAGCATAGGGAGATCGAGGAGAAATACCGCCTGCTGGCCGAGAACTCCGAGGACGTCATCTGGATCTTAGGCATGGACCTGCGCTATACATATTTAAGTCCCTCGGCCAAGAAACTGCGCGGGTACACGCCGGAGGAATCGATGCGCCAGGATTTTGCCTCCACCATGACGCCGGAATCCCTCCAGGCTGTACTCAACACGCTTGAAGCAAACAAGGCCAGGATTGAAAACAGGAATTATTTCAGCGTGATGCTGGAGCTCGAGCTCTACCACAAAGACGGTTCAACTGTCCCGGCGGAGGTTAACGTACGTGCCATCTATGATGATAAAGGGCAGCCCGCCGGTTTTATCGGGGTCACGCGCGACATCAGCCAGAGAAAAAAGGCCGAGCAAAAGCTGAAAGAGAGCGAGGAGAAATACCGCCTGCTGGCCGAAAACATGGACGATGTCGTCTGGATGGCCGGCACTGATATGCACTTCACATATCTAAGCCCTGCAATCTCCAAATTGCGCGGCTTCACCGCCGAAGAGGTCATGGAACAGCCGCTGGACCAGGTAATCACGCCGGAATCTATGCAGAGGCTGATGCAGGAATTTGAGCGCGCGGAACCGGACCTGAAAAAAGGACGTTCTATTAGCCTGAAGTTCGAGGCCGAGCAGTACTGCAAGGACGGATCAACCATATGGACGGAGTCACTCATCCGGCCGATGTACGATGACAGCAGGGTACATACCGGCTACCTCGGTGTCACGCGCGATATCAGCGACCGCCACCAGGCGGAACAAGAACTGCAACAGAGCGAGGAGAAGTACCGTACAGTAGTCGAAAACGCCTTCGAGGGCATCATAATCATTCAGGACGGTATGGTGAAATTTATCAACCGCAACTCTTCCAGGGAACTGGGAATAGAGTTCGAGGATGCCTACGCCAGGCCGTTCTTAGATTTCATACATCCAGACGACCGGCGAACTGTCATTGACAGGTATACCCACAGGCTTAAAGGCGAGACGCTGGAGGATACCAAACCGTTCAGGCTGGTGGGCAAAGGAGGAGAACTGTGGGTAGAGGGCCAGATGGCATCCATCCAGTGGCAGGACAAACCGGCCAGCCTCGTCTTCTTAACCAATATCGATGCCCGTAGGCGGGCTGAAGAATCCCTGCGTGAAAGCGAGGAGCGCTACCGCACCATCCTCGAGCAGACGCAAGAAGCATACTACGAGATAGACATTAATGGGCACTTTACCTTTTTTAATGACGCACTTCTGACGTTGATGGGTTATAAGCGAGAGGAACTGCTGGGCATGGGCTACCGTAAATATGTACCTGCCGGGTATCTGCCAACCACCGTTGAAACATATCAAGAGGTTTACCGAACCGGCAAACCCTGCCTCCTTTCTAAACAGGCCCGTATTCGCAAAGACGGCAGCATAATCTACGTTGAACTTTCGGCATTTCCTATTAGAAACATGCAAGGCGAATTCACCGGTTTTCGCGGCATTGCTCGTGATATAACCGCACGTCTGAAGGTGGAAGAAGCCCTGCGTGAGAGCGAGGAGAAGTTCCGCATGCTGGCGGAGAACTCGGCCGACGCCATCTGGACACTGGACACTAAATTGAACGTTACCTATATTAGCCCCTCTATAATTAAAATTCTCGGCGTTACGCCGGAAGAAATCAGCCAGTATCGAATTGAGGATTCGATGACGCCTGCATCACTGCAGAGAGTCACCGACACGCTGGAGCGCTACCGTTCGGATATCGAGCGGGGCACCGAAGCAATCGTACAGCTTGAAGTCGAGCACAGACACAGGGACGGATCGCCAGTATGGGCCGAGATGTCCATCAAGGCACTCTATGATGACCAAGGTCGCCATTCAGGTTTTATTGGCACTACACGTGATATCAGCCAGCGCAAACAGGCAGAGCAGTCCCTGCGACAGAGCGAGGAGAAATACCGCCTGCTGGCCGAGAACAGCCTGGACTGCATCTGGACGCTGGACCGTGACCTCAGGCTGACATATATCAGCCCCTCCCTTGAAAAGATACGCGGCGTAACGCCCGCAGAGGCCATGCGTGAGACCATCCAGGACTCCATGACGCCGCAGTCGCAGATGCTTATCTGGACGACGCTGAAAAAGAACCAGGATGAGATGCAGAGGGGTACTGAAAAGCCGGTGCGCCTGGAAATAGAGCACTACCATAAAAACGGCTCGACGGTGTGGGTCGAGATGGTGCTGAGAGCATTATACGATAAAGAGGGCCGACTCAGCGGTTTTCTCGGGGCCTCCCGAGACATTACCGAACGTAAAAAGGTGCAGCAGGCACTGCTTGATAGCGAGGAGAAATACCGACTGCTGGCCGAGAACACGGTGGACGCCATCTGGACCATGGACCCCCATTTCAGGCTTACCTATATGAGCCCGGCCATCAGGAAGCTGCGCGGCATCGAGCCGCAGGAGGCTCTGCGAGAGACCATTGAACAGGCTCTGGCGCCGGGGTCCCTCCCCGATATAATGAAGGTCATGCAGCGAAGCCGCCAGGCCGTCAAACAGAGGACGGAAAGAATCGCGCGGCTGGAGCTGGAGCATTACCGCAGGGACGGCTCCACGGTATGGCTGGAGGTGGCCGCCCGCGCCCTGTATGACAAAGAAGGCAAACATACCGGCTACATCGGCATCTCACGCGACATCACCGAGCGTAAATGGGCGGAGCAGCTTATCAAGGCCTCCGAGGCCAAGTTCGCCGCCTCCTTCATGGCGACATCCGATCCCACGGCCATCACCGACATCGAATCGAGTAAAATCGTAGATATCAATCCCGCCTGGGAACGCTGGACGGGCTACAGCAGGGAGGAGGTGCTCGGTCACAGCACCAATGACCTGAACATCTGGCCGGACCCCGGGGCACGCGACCGCATGATAGAAAGCCTGCTCAAGCAAGGTAAGCTGATAGATATGGAAGGTCAATTGCGCACTAAAGAAGGCCAACTCCGCGACGTGCTTTTCTCCGCCACCATAATTGATACGGGCGGTAAAAAATATCTCTTCTCCCGCGTCCATGACATCACCCTGCGCAGGACAACCGAGAAAGCCCTCGAGAAGGTCAACCACCAGCTGGCCGACATGATCAACTTTCTGCCGGACGCTACGCTGGTCATCGACAGGGACAGCAAGGTCATTATGTGGAACAGGGCTATAGAAAAGATTACCGGCATCGCGGCCGCCGAGATGGTCGGCAAAGGCGGCTACGCTTATTCAATACCTTTCTACGGTGAAGCGAGGCCAGCCCTGGTAGACCTGGTACTCCATAACATGGAGGATGTCACAGCCATGTATCCCGAAATAAGACGGGTAGGGGATTCGCTCACCGCTGAATCATTCTGCCCCGCCGTCAACGAAGGCAAAGGCATATGGGCTTTCGCCAAGGCCTCGCCCCTGCACGACAGAGAGGGCAATATCGTAGGTGCCATCGAATCCATCCGTGATATAACCGATAAAAGGCGGTACCAGGAGAACCTGCGGCAGAGCGAGGAGCAGTACCGCCTGCTGGCGGAAAACGCTGACGACTGCATCTGGACCATGGACAAAACTCTCAAGCAGACTTATATCAGCCCGGGCATCCGGAAAATCCGCGGCATCGATCCCGCAGAGGCTATGAACGAAACCATCAAGGAACAGCATACCCCCGAGTCGTATCAGTCAGTGCGGCTGGAATTTAAACAACTGCTGGAGGAAATCGAGCAGGGTACAGCCCGGACGCACACCGTAACAGCAGAACAATACCACCGGGACGGGACCACGGTATGGGTCGAATCTACCGTCCGCCCGTACTATGACGGCGCGGGCAGCCTGGCCGGCTTCATCGGCGTTTCCCGTGATGTGACGGAGCGCTTGAAGGCAGAAAAGTCCATTCAACAGGCAAGCCGACGGCTGGAAGATATCATCGGCTTCCTGCCCGACGCTACCATGGCCATCGATAAGGACGGCACAGTCATCCTCTGGAACCGCGCCATGGAAAAGATGACCGGGATACCCGCCGCCGAGATGATCGGCAAAGGAAATTACGCTTATTCCGTCCCCTTCTACGGCGATAAGCGGCCCTTCCTGATGGACCTCATCTGGGAGGATAGTGAGGAACTCCGCCTTAAGTACCCCTATATAATGAAGGACGGCGATTCATTTTTCTCCGAGGTATTCTGTCCCTCTCTGTACGGGGGCAAAGGCGCCTGGGTCTTAGCCAAGGCCTCGCCCCTGCACGACAGAGAGGGCAATATAATCGGGACCATCGAGTCCATCCGTGATATCAATGAGGAGAAGCTGGCGGAGCAAAACCTGCAGCAAAGCGAGGAACAATACCGTTTGCTGGCGGAAAACACGGAAGACGTCATCTGGACGGTGGACCGCGACTTTATATATACCTATGTCAGCCCGGCCATCTTCAAGCTCAGGGGCTTCAAGCCTGAGGAGATCGTAGGCCAATCGATGACATCTACGTTGACGCCCGAGGCACAGGCGATGATTGAGCAGGAGAGGGAGCGGAACCGTGATTTTATCGGCAAAGGCATTGACGTGACAATGCGATATGAACTGCACACCTTCCGCAAGGACGGTTCAACGCTGTGGACGGAGGCTGTCGTCAAGACCCTTTATGACGGCGACCGCAGGCACATCGGCTTTATCGGCACATCCCGTGATATCACGGAACGCAAGGCGGCGGAAGCAGCCCTGCGCGAGAGTGAGACTAAATACTCCGACCTGCTGGAAAACGCCGGCGAGGGCATACTGGTCGCCCAGGACGGGCTGATAAAATTTGTCAATAAACAGATGACAGAGATGGTCAAATACTCGTCGGCCGAAGTGACCAACACGCCTTTTATCAACTATATACACCCCGATGACGCCCAGCTTGTGCTCGATACACACCTGGCCAGGATGAGAGGTGAATCTGTAACCACAGCATACTCTTTCCGCGTTGTAACCAGTGAAGGGCAGGTGCGCTGGATAGAGCTGCATGCCACCCCAATCACCTGGGAAGGCCGGACGGCCAGCCTCAATTTCCTGCAGGATATCACCGAGCGCAGGCAGGCGGAGCAGGCCCTGATAGAGAGCGAGAAGCGTTACCGGCTACTGGCGGAGAATACCGACGACGTCATATGGACGATGGACAGGGACCTGAACCTGACCTACGTCAGCCCGTCCATATATAGGCTACGCGGTCTGGCACCGGACGAGGCTGTGCAGGAAAAGCTGGAGGACAGCCTGGCGCCGCAATCGATGCAAAGGATTAGGAACCTTTTTGACAAAAACCTTTCTGCAATGGATGCAGGAAAGTCCCAGAGCATACGCCTGGAAATTGAACAATCCCGCAAGGACGGGACACCGATTTGGGTCGAACTGGATGTCAAGAGCCTTCACGACAAAACTGGAAAGCTCACCGGCTTCCAAGGCTCAGCGCGCGATATAACGCAGCGCAAGCTGGCGGAAAAGGCGCTCATCGAATCGGAGGAGAAGTTCCGCAACATCTTCCAGCAGTCCAGCGACGCCATCTTTATCAGTGACAGGGACGGCAATCTAATTGATATAAATGAGTCGCTGTGCGCTCTGACAGGATATAGTAGGGAAGAGCTGCTGCAAATGACCGACCAGAATCTGGAGCAGGACCGTTCGTGGCTGCTGTCAGTGACAGCAGATGTCGAAGACTCCTTAAGGAACTACGAATATACTATAAAGAGAAAGGACGGAAAAACGGTCAACGTTATAATCAATACGTCAGTGCGCAGGGACAGCGCCGGCAATATCATCGGCCACCAGGGCATTATGCATGACGTCACCGAGCGCAAGCGCTGGGAGGAGGAGATCCAGAAGACCTCCCGGCTGGAATCCATCGGCACGCTGGCGGGAGGCATTGCACACGATTTCAATAACATACTGGGCGCCGTCATCGGCAATATCAGCCTGGCTAAAACCGAGCTGTCAGCAGGGCACAGCGCCCACGATTTATTGAAGGACGCCGAAAAGGCTGTTATGCGCGCCAGGGAGCTGACCGGGCAACTGCTCACCTTCGCCAGGGGAGGTGCGCCGGTCAAGAAAATTATCCCGCTGGGAAACACCATTAAAGATACCGCTAATTTCGCCGTACGCGGCACCAGCACCGTGTGCCGGTTTAACATCGCCGCCGACCTGCTGTCGGTAGATGCCGATGAGGGACAGATCAGCCAGGTCATTCACAACCTGGTGCTCAATGCCCGGCAAGCCATGCCATCGGGCGGCGATATTGAGATCGCCGCTGAAAATATCAGCCTGGACAATGAGCAGCACCTGGGCAGGACTTTGCCGTTGCCGCCAGGAAAATACGTCCGCATCACGGTAAAGGACTACGGGACAGGCATACAGCCCGAACATATCGGCAGGATTTTCGATCCCTATTTCACCACCAAGCAGAGCGGCAGCGGTCTGGGACTGGCCACCTGCTACTCCATTATCAAGAACCACGGGGGACACATCAGCGTTTACTCTCACCCGGGCAAAGGTTCTACCTTTTATATCTACTTGCCAGCCGCCGCCGAGCGAGTACCTGACGACAGAGAAAAAGAAGGGCAGAGGGAGGAAGCACGCATGAGCGGCAGGATACTGGTTATGGACGACGAGGCAGCCCTGAGAACGACCATCGCCAGCATGCTCAAGCGCCTGGGCTGCGAGCACGTGGTAACCGCCGCCAGCGGCGAAGAGGCGCTGGATATCTACCGGGACGCTCTACAGGCGCAGGAGCCCTTCGATCTCGTCATACTCGACCTGACCGTCCCCGGCGGCATGGGCGGCAAGGAGACCATGGAGAAGCTGTGCGAGATGGACCCCTCCGTTACGGCGGTCGTCTCCAGCGGCTATGCCAATGAAGCAATCATGTCCGAGTACACCAGCTACGGTTTTAAAGGCGTCATAGTCAAGCCCTACACCTTTGATGAGCTCAGGAGCATCCTTCAGCAGATCCTGAATAAGCCTGAACCCAGCTAAAGGCCGTCTCCTTTCAGACACCGCACTCACACCAGTAATTCTCACACATGATATCAGGTCTACCCACGCGCCTAATGGTACAAAAATTGATGACCCGCAAGGCGCGTGAATGTTAGCCTGTTGCTCATTGTCCCTTCTTAATATGCATGACATAATCAGAGGCAACTACTATGATTGAAGTAAATTATACCAGGTCATTACTTTGCCTCAGGACCCTGACAGATACGCCTGTGACAGGAGAGGCCGTCATTGTCTATGGCATGCGCCATAATCTCGAACATTGCATGCGTGATGACTGCACGGTGGGGAGGTGGGACAAGCTGACGCCCAAATTTCCGCTAGGGCAGACAGCATCTATTCACTATTGTTGCTAAGAATCAAACCATATCGCTTTTCTAAAAAAAATAAGGGGGTTTTGTTACACATGAAATGGCTTAAAAAGGGCTCTTCCGTAGCCGGGAAGAAGTCCAAATTCGGAGTCCAATGGAAAATCACGTTAATCGTACTGGCAGTGGTGGCTGTTTTCACCGGCTTCATACTTGGCTACGTGCTGCCGCAGGTCGAAAACTCGCTGTACGCCAATAAAAAGCTACAGACACAGAACCAGGTTATGACAGCCTGGTCAATCCTGAATTATTACCAGGATATGGAGAAATCCGGCGCTTTGAGCAGGGAAGAAGCCCAGAAACAGGCCAAGGCGGCCATAACCACACTCCGCTACGGCGAAAATGATTACTTCTTTGTCATCGACTTCCGTCCGTATATCATTGTCCATCCGATGAATGCCAAGCTCGTTGATACGGATGTCAGCCAGTATAAGGACGCCAATGGCGATTTCATGTTCCAGAAGATGCTGGACATCGCCAAGGCCGACAAAGAGGGCTTCACCTCATATATGTGGCAGTATAAGGACGATGTCGACCGCATCGTGGCTAAAACTTCTTACATCAAGACCTTTGAGCCATGGCAGTGGATTATCGGCACCGGCATTTACACGGTCGATGTAGAAGAGGAAATCGGGGGCATGAGGACCACGCTGACCGCCATTGCACTGCTTATCATGGTCCTCAGCATCGGGGCCAGCATCTGGCTGACACGCGTCATGATCGCCAGACCGCTTAACGACCTGGTCGCTGTCGGCAGGAAGGTTGCCGTCGGCGATGTCGATCAAGATATCAAGGTCAAATCCGGCGACGAGGTCGGGCAGGTGACACAGGCTTTTGCCGACGTGGTAACCTATTTGAAAGAGATGGCTTCCGCCGCCTCCAAGATCTCTGAAGGCAACCTCAGCGTCGAGATACAGGCCAAATCAGACAAGGACGCCCTCAGCAAGGCCTTCTCCGGCATGGCCTCCACGCTCAACTCGCTCATGAATGAAGTCGCTATGCTGACTAAAGCCGGGACGGAGGGCAACCTCAAGGTCCGCGGCGATGTCGATAAATTCAAGGGCGACTATGCTGCCATCGTGAAAGGCATCAACGATACGCTAAATGCCGTCATCGGCCCGCTCAACATGGCGGCCGAATACGTGGACAGCATCGGCAAAGGCGCAACACCAGAAAAGATTACAGACGAATACAAGGGCGACTTCAACCTCATCAAGAATAACCTGAACAAGTGCATCGACGCTTTGAACATACTCGTTGACCAAACAGAAATCGTTATCGGCGCCACCAAGGAAGGCAGGCTGGATGTCAGAGCTGACGCCAACAAATGCGAAGGCGTATACCGAAAGATCCTGCACGGATTCAACGAGACGCTTGACCTGGTGGTCGACCCGCTCGACGAGGCCAAGGGTGTGCTGGCCAGGGAGGCCGACTACGACCTGACAACGCACGTAGCCGGAGATTACCGCGGTGCGCTGGCACAGCTGAAAGACTCTATCAACGCTTCACTGGATAACAGGATCGGTGTAGTCTTAAAGCTGAGGGAGGTCTCCAAGAACCTGGCCGAAGCCAGCAAACAGCTGTCAACAGCTTCTGAGCAGACGGGCGACGCCACCCAGCAGATAGCCAGCTCCAGCCAGCAAGTCGCCAAGGGAGCAGCCGACCAGGCCGGCGGCCTTCAGGAAACACTCAAAGCGCTGGAAGCCCTGTCGCAAACCATCGACCAGATCGCACACGGCGCACAGGAACAGGCCAGCCTCATAGAGAAGAACGTACAACTGGTCAGCCAGGTATCCACGGCCATAACACAGATATCGGGCAACGCCCAGGAGGCCACAGAGGGCTCCAGGGTAGCCGCCGAATCGGCCCAGAAGGGAGCGGTCATGTCACGCGAGACCGTCAAGGGCATGGAAAACATCAAGCAGACTATAGACGCAGCCTCGGCTAAGGTACACGGACTGGGAGAACGTTCCAAAGAGATCGGCAAGATCGTAGCAGCCATAGACGATATCGCTGACCAGACCAACCTGCTGGCCCTTAACGCAGCGGTGGAAGCCGCCAGGGCTGGCGAGCAGGGCCGCGGCTTTGCCGTGGTGGCCGACGAAGTCAGAAAACTGGCAGAAAGGTCGCAGGAAGCTACCAAAGAGATCGCCGACCTGATCGGCGGCATACAGAGCGGCGTGGAAGAAACAGTCGCTGCCATGGAGAAAGGCACCAAGGAAGTAGACAGCGGTTATGAACAGGCTACCAAGGCCGGTCAATCGCTGGACGAGATACTGGAGAAGTCCAGAAACATGGGAACACAGGTCGAGCAAATCTCCAGCGCCGCACAGCAGCTGAACGCCATGAGTACCGAGATGGTCAAGCTGAGCGACAACGTCAGCGCCATCGTGGAACAAAACACCGCCGCCACCGAGGAGATGGCAGCAACGGCCAGGGAAGTTTCCAAATCGGTGGAAAGTGTGGCCGGCGTGGCTGAAGAGAACAGCGCCGCCAGCGAACAGGTTTCAGCGGCAGCCGAGGAGATCAGCGCACAGGTACAGCAGGTGGTCGCTTCCGGCACCTCACTCTCGACCATGGCTACGGAGTTCGAACAGCTTGTCGCTAAATACAAGCTCAACGGCAACGGCCATAAAACGGAAAACACAGCAGACTATAAGGTCGCCGTTAGCAATAGCTAAATGTCCGGGTAGCGGGGGCACAGGGTACGCCCCCGCTATCAGCCGGACAACATACAATATGAAATAAATTAAGGACTGTGATAAATGACAGATTCAAATAACGTAATGAACGAGATCCAGTTGGTGGTATTTGACCTGGCCTCCGAACATTACGGCGTGGATATCTCGGACGTCCGTGAGATCATGCGCATGCAGAATATCACCAAGGTCCCAGGTGCACTGGTTTGCGTTGAAGGCGTACTGAACCTCCGGGGCAAGGTGCTCCCGGTCCTGGACCTGCGCAAGCGGCTGGGACTGAAAGTAACCGAGCACACCGAGGATAGCCGCATCGTGATCGTCGATATCGAAGCAGGACAGGTGGGCGTCATCGTCGATGCCGTCACCGAGGTCTTAAGGGTGGAAAACTCCTATATAGATCCGCCATCTTCGATGGTAAGTCACGGCAACGCTGATTATCTTAAAGGCATCGCCAAGCTCAGCGACCGCCTGATTATCCTGCTGGATTTGGACAAGCTGCTTTCCCAGCAGGCCATGGGCGATTTCATAGATAAAGCGATGAATGCCGACATCCCGGCAGAAGCCGCTTCGCCTAAAAGGAACGGCAACGGCAATAGGAAAAAAACCGCCGAGCAGCCAGACAAAAGCACAGCACAAGAATACGCAACCGTCTAACCTTACAGAGCACAGGCTGCGGCCTCAATGCCGCAGTCTGTGCATTACTATGCAAAACCCTGCCGTCAGATTACCTCTTACTGGCTTATTCGCGGTTCAATCCACAGGGCATAGTTATCGTCGATGGATACCCCAGCTTCCACACGCAGTATGGCCATCACTTTTTTCCCTGCATAAGCCGACAGGTCTATATCCATGCTTTGCGGAGCGCCGCCATAAGCAGCTGTCATGCCAGGCCACCAGTTAATATCTCCGCTAGCCTCCATCAGGCCAAAAAGAAAGGTCATACTGCTGGTCTCTGAAGCTTCGCCGGAAAGACAGACCATGGAGGTAAAGCGTGCATTGTTGGGCAGTTCTAGGGGCAGCATATACCCTCCCAACTGCCAGCGTTCCTGCCAGTCCCCGAAAATCCCTTCGATCCAGGCATAGCTCTCCGCCGCCGGGACCATCTGGATAACATTGGGATATGTCTCACCATCAGCGGCCACAGCCGAGCCCAGACGCGTGGCCAAACCCCTGCTGGAATCTACCTGCAGCCCAAATTCCGGCCTCCCGGCGCTGCCACGCCAGCTTGCCCGGGAAGCATACTGCTGAAAGTTATAGTTGAACTTGATGCCGAAGGTAGGCACATAACAGTTGTTGCCCTCATTGGCCTCGGGAACCGCTTTGCCGCCGTCGGCACAAATAGTGATCTCGTTTCCCTGATAGTTGAAATTAGTAAAAGGCCGCGTCATTTCTTCGCCTGGTTTCAGGCCGCTTACCCAGCTGGTGTCCCGCCATACATGACTTTGGTCGTACAAATAAGTATCGTTGGGACCGGCCTCCAGACCACCCACGTTCTTGACGGTGTAATACAATAGCCCGCTGTTATAGGTAATGCCGGTTATGATGAGATCGGGCATCAGCGTCAGTTTTTCCGCCACCTGCACGGTCACCCATGCGGTCGCCATTCCTCTCTCCCCTGCCGCTGTCAGCGTAAATTTGGTGGTCTTCAGCGGAGCGACCTGCACAGTGCCGGCAGTTTGAACCTCACCCACTCCTGAATCAATCGTTATTACTGCGGCATCCTCAACGTCCCATTTCAGGGTTATATTATCACCCGGCTTAATATTGTCCGAATCGACCGTAAATTCGTTTATGCGGGGCCAGCAGCAGGGTGAAACATCAACCGGCGTGATATTTTCAGCCGGCTGCACCGCAAGCTCGACGGCTGCCCCGTCACATGAACAGAGCATCAGCACCGCCATCAGCAGCCAGGCCCTAACTGAAAGACAACAAAGCAATCGCATCTCTTTAAGTATAGCAGAGTACAGGAGCAGTACCAGCGCCGTTAAATCAGGCTTAAACATTTTGACTGCACAAAAATAGAGAGGCCGCTGATTTGCAACCACAAGTATGAAACAAACGCCAGTCCATTATGCCGAAGTATGCCAGTTCGCATCTCAAGGACATCTTAACGGCATAACTGCTAAAATTAAACGCAGGAGCAATATGTCCATTCCTTTGTTTGAACACTACCCGGCGCTGGAAAAACGACTGCCCTGGATCCCACTGGGCAGTTGGCCGACCCCGGTGCATCAGCTCGAAATGCTCGGGAAAACTATTAATTATCCCAATATATGGGTCAAGCGCGATGATCTGACATCAAAAATATACGGAGGCAACAAGATACGAAAACTAGAGTTCCTTCTGGCGGATGCTCTAAAAAAAGGCTGTCGCTGGGTAGTAACCTACGGGGGTATCGGCACCAACCACGGACTGGCTACTGTCATTCATGGCAAAACCCACGGATTGAGGACCGCTCTGGTACTGGTAAAACAGCCTCTGACAGACCACGTCCAGGAGAACCTGCTGTTGGACTGCTATTACGGTGCCGAAATGCACTACGCACCCACCATGTTAGCAGGGTTCTTGCAGACAGCAGGTGTCTATCTCAGGCACGGCAGGGTCTATTTCATCCCGCCGGGAGGCTCATCCACAACCGGCAGCATCGGGTTTATCAATGCGGCATTCGAGATGAAGCAACAGGTGGACGCCGGGCTTTTGCCAGAGCCAGAATACATCTTCTGTGCGCTGGGCTCCAAGGGAACCATGGCAGGCCTGCTGGCCGGGACCAGGCTGGCAGGGATGAAAAGCAAGGTCATAGGCATACGTGTAACCGAGCAATGGCTGAGCAAGCCGCACAAAGTTGCACGCCTAGCTAACGATACGATATCGATGCTGCATAAACAAGACAGCAGCGTTCCCTTAATAAAGTTCTCCCTCCAGGATATCAACGTAACACATGACTTTTTCGGCGGCGGGTACGGCAGGGAGACACCTGAAGGCAGGTCGGCCCGGTCGCTGCTGATGGACACGGAAAATATCAGGCTCGAGCTGACCTACACGGCCAAGACCTTTGCCGCCATGCTGGACTATATCAATAAAAATCCCGGATTAAAGAATGCGCCGCTGCTATACTGGCATACATACAGCGCGGTTGATTTCACAGACATTCTGCTTAAAGCTGACCAAACCAGATTGCCGGACTCGCTGCAATGGTGCTTCAAGGACAACCTGATACACCCTGCCTGGGAGGCCAGGACGACAGCACCGCAGCCCAATCGAGAAGAGAATAGCAGAACCGCCTCCTGATTGATTTTTAACCCGGTAAAAAAATTTTTCGTACAGCCTTTGTCTAAGCTGCTTATATTGCCTACACATGATTATCACTCCTACACGCCGGAGCGGATGTCCGCCTGAAATTTTTGCCGGACACATTGACAATTAATTTATTTGTGGTAACATGATTACTGAATCACCTTTCATATTTATTCGGTGGCCTGACTGTTATTTGGGATGTAGCGGAGATGACAGATGCAAAGATACGCTAAGGTCAAAGGATCTGGCATTTACCTTCCCCAGAAGCGCATAACCAACGCAGAGCTGGGCGAGCAAATCGGCTACGATGTGGAAAAGTATCTGGGCAGCAAGGGTATTAAAGTAAGATTCCAGGCCGGACCTGATGAATCAACATCTGCCATGTCCGTCCGGGCAGCGCAAAACGCGCTGAATAAGGCCAACATGAAGGCAGAAGACCTGGACTTTATCATCCTCGCTACAGACACCCCTGATTATATTACCCCACCCACATCGCCCATAATACAACATAACCTAGGCGCCAAAAACTGCGGAGTGTTCGACATCAATGACGCCTGTGCGGACGAGACTATTGCCCTGGCGCTAGGCTCCCAGTTCATCATGCTCGACCCTGAGATAAACAACGTGATGGTCATTGGCACGTATGGTATGACCAGATGGCTGGACTGGGGTCCATATGAAAATTCCGTATCCAAAGTGCTGGCTACTCTTTTCAGCGACGGCTCAGCCGCCATCATCCTGACAAAATCCGACGAGCCCGGATATATGGTCAATAAAACGGTCTCGGAGGGCGAATACTGGGATACCTACGGTATCTATATAGGCACCGCCAACCCGCCTACCGCTAAAGCATTGGAGCATAAAAAACAATACCTGGGCTTTCATCCCAACAGGCATAAGGTACCCTCTGATTACAATGTCGTTCGCTGGCCGCGCATGATACGTGAAACCTGCCGCAAGGGATCCATTGCCGTGCAGGACATCAACATGGTACTGATGAATCAGGTTGAGTATGATTCGATTGAACTTACCATGAAAGAGCTTGGACTACCAATGAGCAGGACACACTGGATAGCCGACCGCCTCGGCTACGCCGGTTCCGCCTCGGCGCTGATGGCTCTGCATGAAGTGATGGAACAGAATAAGCTCAGGAAAGGAGATCACCTGATGCTGTGCACTTCCGGGGCAGGCTTTGTGCTGGCCACGACTCTTTTCCGCTGGGTGTGATTGACATGCAAATTTCGTTTGTGCTAGCATTCAAACATGACTGATTAGTCATCTTTGTAGAGGAGGTGGACCATGCCTGAGCTTGATGTCGGCGATGGGATCAAGATCAACTACGAGATATACGGTCAGGGGGAGCCGGTCCTTTTCCTGGGCGGCATAATGATGAACACGTTAAGCTGGGCCGCCCACATGCCGCTGTTGTCGCAAAAGTTCCAGCTCATCCTCATGGATTTCCGCGATCAAGGACAGTCATCGAAAATGCCCTCAAGCTATTCCATCCACATTCACGTCGGCGACGTTTTAAAGCTGCTGGACGCGCTATCCATCCCCAAAGTCCACCTGATGGGGGTTTCCTACGGGGGAGATGTTGCACTTCTGTTTGCGCTTTCCCATCAGGATAGGCTGAAGACATTGATACTGCCCAATACGACAAGCTTTATTCCCAATCATCTCAAGGTCATCGGCAAATCATGGGAGGTGGCGGCTGCGCTTAACGATGGGGAAAAGTTCTTCCAACTCTCAACCCCGGTAATCTACTCCGGCCCATTTTATGAGAAATACCTAGAAGTGCTCATGCAAAGGCAGGCTATGTTTAAGGCCCTGCTGACCAAAGAGTGGTTTGACGGCTTTGTCCGCCTGTCCCAGAGCATACAGCAATATAATCTAACGCCGGAACAGCTGCAAACCATCAAGGTGCCCACCCTGCTGATCGGCGCTGATAAGGACATCATTACCCCTATCGATCTTCAAAATATACTGCATGACAATATAGCAGACTCCGAGTTCATAATCATCAAGGACGCAGGACACGGAGCGTTCCTGGAAAAGATGAACGAGTTCATGACACTTATACTTGGTTTCGTAACCAAGTACTCCTGACTGAGGACTTTATGGGAAGCAAGCTTGCAAGCACAAACAGCCCGTCTTCCCGAGTAGATAAACAAAAAGGAGGTTGATGAAGAATGCGCAAAGCCCTCGCTATCTTACTTATACTTGTCATCACGATCGGTATGTTCATAATGAGCTGTGCGCCGGCACAGCCCGCAGCCACAACACAGCCGGCAACAACCACATCCAAAGGACCCACCGGCGAACCCATTAAACTCGGCGCCACCATTTCACTGGCGGACGTCACGGGGAAACAGGCCTCTAACGCTATGAAACTGGCAGCCAAGGAGATAAATGAGGCAGGCGGCGTACTGGGCCGTCCGCTGGAAGTTATCGTGGTAGATGATGAGGCCAAAGGGGAGAAAGGTGCGGCCGCACTGGATAAACTGGCAACGGTGGACAATGTTTATGCTTTTATCGGCGGCATGTCAACCGGCGTCCATCTGGGACAGATCCCGGCCATGAAGAAATATAAAAAGCCCACGGTCACCATCGGCGCTGCTGTCTCCGGCCTGATTGAAACCGCTATGGCCGACCAGGACTGGTATTTCCATCTTCATCCCTGGGACTATCAACAAGCGCAAAGCTACATTGACGGGTGGAATGCTACCGGCGCCAAGTATTCAGACATCAAACTTGATAAGTGGTTCATAGGTTATGAAGAGGGAGCTTTCGGCACCGGATCATTCAAAGGTATCCAGGCTTCCTGGCCTGAGCAGGGATGGAATGTTACCGGGGACAAATTCAAAAGCGGCCTACTCGGTGGCGGCGATTACCGGGCTGTCCTGAGGCAGGCCAAAGACAATAACCCTGACGTCTTTTTATGGGTCGGTTATGAGGCTGATGCCCTCCCGATAGTAGAGCAGGCTAAAGAAGTCAATTTTGCTCCTCCCATTTTCCTGGGAGCGCCTCCAGGATGGCCGTCTGACTTCGGTAAATCACCCCTGGCTGAGGGAGTCATGCTTTACGGCATGTGGGCACCGTCTATCAACGAAATCAGTACAGTAAGCAAGAATTTCTATGATGGCTACGTAAAAGAGTACGGGACACCTCCTACTACTTACTTTGCCCCACTCGGATATACCAACGTTTATGTAGTTGCCAATGCTATAAACAAAGCAGGTTCCCTGGACGATGCGGCAGTAATTCAAGCGTTGAAAGAAACCAATTACGCTTCACCTATTGGAGAAACTCTGACAATCAAGCCCAGCAACACCATCAAAAATCAGGGTTTCACAGCCCAAAAGATACTGCAGTGGCAAAAGGGTACACAACAGGTCATCTGGCCATTCGAGTTTTCTAAAGTTGCCCCCGCTTATCCTTTCCCTGCCTGGGATAAGCGGTAACCCGTGTTGATAACCCGTGCGCCGGGCGCGGAGATTGCGCCCGGCCTTTTAAACTAACTATGCAGATAGTCAGCATATTTCGTCAGCGCAAATACCAGGTGATACTGGCTGTCATCCTGGCTGCAGTCATCCTGCTGGTCTGGAAACCGGAGGTCTTGCTGGAGGGCATCCAGCGCTCCAGCCTGTACGCCGTTATCGCCTTGCCCATGGCTCTTATTCTGGGTGTCGTGGGAATCATTAACCTGGCGCACGGCGATTTCATGATGCTGGGTTCATATCTGGCATACTGGTTTGCAGTAACAAGCGGACTCGACCCGCTACTGGCTATGGTCCCGGCTCTGCTGGCTTTTTTCCTGATGGGCATCCTTTTCTATTACGCGCTGATCAAGCCTGTGCTCGGCTCACCGGAGCTTAACCAGCTACTGCTGACTTTCGGACTGGGACTGGTTCTGGAAGAAGCAGCGAACCTGGCCTTTACCTCGGCACCGCTTAAACTGAGCGTCCCCTATGTATCAGCCTCTTTAACCGTGGGAGATCTGACTTTCGGTACCTTTGAATTTGTCTATGTTCTGGCGGCCGTTGTGGTCTTCTATATTATCAGCCTTTTCCTGAATAAAACACGTACAGGGCGGGCTGCCCGCGCGGTCGGCCAAAACCCTAAAGGGGCAAAACTCGTCGGCATCGATGTCAATAAGACATATTTAATTATCTTCAGCCTGTCTATTGCCCTCATCGGCGCTATCGGCGTCATATTTTCTTTGCGTCACTCCGTTTTTCCCATAGCAGGAGCTCCGTATACCATGAAATCATTCTGCCTGATTGCCATGGCAGGCATCGGCAATATTACAGGTATACTCTGGTACAGCGCGCTGCTGGGAGTCAGTGAAAGTATTATCACCGCTATCCCCGGTGCATCCGGCTGGGCGGACCTGGTGTTCTTCGCACTGATTGTCGCCAC
>JAFGHL010000101.1 GCA_016930155.1 Dehalococcoidia bacterium
AAGTGGCGGAATGGTAGACGCGGCAGTCTCAAAAACTGTTGAGGGGCAACTCTCGTGTCGGTTCGAGTCCGACCTTCGGCACCAGCTCTCCCTGAAAAACGTCCTCAATCAATAATAATTGCCGCCACCCTTGTCGGGTGGCGGCAACTGAATTTTCCGATACAGAGATTGTAATCAGCTAAAAAGCGAAGATCGTCCCGGCATATACCACGAGGGTAATCAGCAGGACTCCGTCCAACAGCATGCCGGTGAACAGTGCCAGCAGTTTTCCATCTTTGTTGATCAGTTCAGCCATTTTATTTCTTGTCATCTCTCAGCTCCCGCGCTTTATTTTTCTGTTCGATATTTATAAAACGCAGTACCGGGCCGGGAGGTTTAGGCAAAAATAAAAATTTTTAGAAAATATTTTGAATTGACCGGTTTAAAATATCTGTGATAACCTTACAATCGCACTGCCGAGTTGTGTAGTGGTAGCACGACGGACTTTGGATCCGTTTGCCCAGGTTCGAATCCTGGCTCGGCAGCCAGCCGTTATTCCTCAACACTTATTCGAGCCAGTACGGTAGGGCGTGCATAAATGGAGTCCGGTCGACGGGTAATAATGAGAGTACTGCGCCGGTATTAATCAGATCTATGGCAATGAATTAGCCTATCCCGGCTGATCAATGCTTTGCCAGTTCTTTCCGGTAGGCATTCCATCCGGGGCACCAGGTAGTGTGCCATTTCCAGATCCTGCTCATCAGCGTCCTGGGATTGGCTTCGGCCTTCTTCTTCATCGGACAATCCGCGCATTTCGATGCCATTATTCACTCCTTCCTTCAAATTGAAGTTAGAAATTGTATTTATGTATACATATTTTATATTAATTGGATATAATCCGGTACGCTTTATCCTTATAGGAGGCGGCATGATGGAAATCACGTTATATCAAATCGATGCATTCACCGGACATGTATTCGGTGGCAATCCCGCTGCCGTTTGCCCGCTGGAGGAGTGGATCGATGCCGGCCTGATGCAGAAGATCGCCGGGGAGAACAACCTTTCGGAGACTGCTTTCTTTGTAAACATGGGTAACCGCTATGAGATCCGCTGGTTTACTCCTGCGGTGGAAATCGACCTGGCGGGGCATCCCACGCTGGCAGCCGCTTTCGTTATATTCAACTACTGCAACCACAGCTCCGATAAGATCAGTTTCTCTTCAAAAAGCGGAGAGCTGACGGTCACCCGCGAAGGCGACCTGCTTAAAATGAATTTCCCTGTATTAAGGACGGCAGAAGTAGCGGCAAACGAAACGCTCATCCGTGCGCTCGGTCTTGCGCCGTCGGAGCTTTACCTGTCGCGCGATTATCTGGCTGTTTATAAATCACAGAAGGATATACTGTCGATCGATCCCGACTTCGGCCTGCTTAGGAAATTGGACTGCATGGCTGTGATCGTAACTGCTCCAGGTGATAAGGTAGATTTCGTATCACGCTGTTTCGCGCCTTCCGTAGGCATCGACGAGGATCCTGTTACCGGCTCTGCACACTCCACACTCATACCTTACTGGGCGCAGCGTCTTAAGAAGGACACGCTGCACGCCTACCAGCTTTCCAAAAGGGGAGGCGAACTGTTCTGCAAGAACCTTGGAGAAAGAGTTGAGATCGGCGGGAAAGCCGTACCCTTCATGAAGGGTACGATACTTATCTGATCACCTTTATCTGATCGCCGGGAAGTATTGTACCTTCCTTTATGACTCTGGCAAATATGCCCTCTTTGGGCATGATGCAACTGCCGATCTCCTTCATAATGGCACATCCGCTGTGGCATTTCTTGCCGATCTGCGTTACCTCCAACATGACTTCACTGCCCGCCTGCAGACATGTTCCGATCAACATTGAAGGCAGATCTATACCGCTGGTCGTTATGTTTTCCGCGAAATCACCGGGCTCGAATTCTCGTTCGCCTTTTTTCATCTTCGCAATACTTTCCAGAGCCAGCAGGCTCACTTCCCTCACCGGATCAGCACCTGCGTGGGCATCCCCAACCATTCCGACTCCAACTTTAAATACGGCCGAGGCCACCGGCACCTTCTTGACGCTCTTGGCATTGCTGCTGCTTACCGCTATTACACTGGCCATCTTTACTCGCGCCATCGCTCCCTTACCACTTATTTTATTGCAAAAGGACGCGTTCCGTGCTGAGTATCATTCATGGTAAAGGCCGATGATGTTGTCTCGAAGCTCAGACCGATCTCCAGCGGATATGACATGGCTACGTTGCAGGCCCTCTTGGCGGCCTGCACGACCACAGGATTATATCCAGCAATCTCGTTGGCCATTTTTAGAGTCTCCTCCATCAGCTTACCTTTTGCGTATATCTGCTGAACCAGGCCGATGCGTAGCGCCTCCGGCGCCTCTATCCTTTTCCCTGTATAGATCAGCTCCTTGGCCTTGCCAATACCGACCGCCCTGGGCAGCCGCTGGCACCCACCCAGATCCGGTATGATACCAAGCTGTACCTCCGGCAGCGAGAAAACGGAGTATTCCACCGCCACTCTGAAGTCGCAAGCCAATGCCAGCTCGAGCCCGCCACCAAGGCAGTAGCCGTTGATGGCAGCGATTACGGGCACAGCCAGTTTCTCATACATGGTGAAGACATCCCGCAGCTTGCTGATGCCGTCATAGTAATCACGTATCTCGGGACCCGTAATAAAGTTCTCTCCCGCCGCAATCTTCTTGAGGTCGATTCCGGAACTGAACGATTTCTCGCCGGACCCGGTGATGATCACCACCCTGACATTCGGATCGTTGCCGATCTCGATGGCCGCCTGCTTTAACTCATTGTTCATGCCCCTGTACCAGGCGTTCATCGCTTTGGGGCGGTTAAGCGTAATAACAGCGATATGCCCCTGCACGTCATAAATAAGATCGCGGTAAGCTGACATCGGTTCCTCCTGGCAACAAAAATAGAGGAGTTTAAACCCCTCTACACTTTATCGAGTATTCGTCTAAATTTCAATTATCCCGTGTCTCGAATGGCCGTCATCCACGCATCAATAGTTCACCCTGGCCAGACCCTTCAACCTCAGGATATCCCTGGCCTCAGCGGGACTGGCCGGCTCAAGTCCGAGCTCCCGCATGATGCGGATGATCTTCTCCACCAGTTCGGCATTGCTTCTGACCAGCACGCCTTTGCTCAGGTAGAGATTGTCCTCCATACCGACCCGGACATGTCCGCCCATGGCCATTGCCACAGTGCAGATCGGCATCTGAAACCTGCCGGCTCCTATGGCAGACCAGGTGAAATTCCCCTCACCCAACGCTTCCCTGGCGGCATTGACAAGTGTGACAAGACTGTTGACCGTTGACGGCACACCGCCCAGCGTTCCAGTCACGAACTGGATATGCACGGGCAACTTGATATGTCCGCGCCCTATCATAAAGGCCAGGTTATTTATCATGCCCAGGTCGTAGATCTCCACCTCAGGCTTTGTGCCGCTGGCGGCGAATAGAGAGAGGAATTCACGTAGCGTCTTGAAGGTATTGGGAAAGATATAATCCTCACTGGCCAGCATGCCCAGCCTTTCCCAGGGATATTTCCAGTCCCTGATTTTCTCCGCCACATGAAAGACCGAGAAGTTCATGGATCCGAAATTGAGCGATGCGATCTCAGGCTTGAAGGTCGTAACCGTGCAGGCCCTTTGCTCAGTGCTCATACCCATGCCGCCTCCCGTGCTGACACAGATCACCGCGTCGGAAGCTTTTTTAATGCCTGTCAGGACGGTGCGGAATATATCGATGTCGGGCGACGGCATGCCGTTTTCCGGATTCCGTACGTGTATATGCAGTATGGCTGCTCCCGCCTCTGCTGATTTGATGCCCTCCTTGATGATCTGCTCCGGTGTTATCGGTAGGTAGGGAGACATACTTGGAAAATGCGCAGACCCGGTTAATGCCGCAGTAACGATCACCTTTTGCCCGGACATCACAACACCTCCCTGTATGCTGCAATGATAGACAAGGCCTGATCGGTAGTCAAATTTCCTGAGTGCTGCTATAATTCGCCTGCAAATCAATTGCGATAGGTGCTGCCGGAAGGCAATTCATCTTCATGATATCCAGTATCAAGATATACCGGTGAACATGTAAATTGAAGATCGACCTGCATATACATACGAGCAAGCTGTCCCCCGACAGCAGGCTGGACCCGGAGGACGCCATTAAGAGGGCGCGTGAACTGGGTCTGGACGGCGTATGTTTCACAGAACACGACCGCGCCTGGGAGCTGTCGGACATACAGGATCTCAGCACGAAATACGATTTCCCGGTATTCCGGGGGGTGGAGGTGATGATAAAGGAGGGCGGTGAGATACTGGTCTTCGGACTTAATATCAATTTCACTACTGTCATCGATATCGATACCTTGCGCAAACTCAGCATGGAGTCGGACGCCTTCATGATCGCTGCACACCCATTCCGCGGTTATCCCTGCCATGCCATTTCGGACTTCGACACCGCGGCAAACCTTGTGCTCAAGCGTCCCGTATTCGACAAAATCGACGCCCTGGAGGGATTCAACGGGCGCAATATGGAGGGCAACAACATCTTCGCCTGCCAGCTTGCCGACAAACTGGGATTCCAGACTTCAGGCGGCAGTGACGCCCATCATCTGGACGAAATGGGCAAGTGCATCACTATTTTTGAAAACGACATACGCAATGAAGGAGAGCTGATGGCCGAGCTCAAGGCAGGCAGGTTCCGCGGCTCGAACGGCAGCAACCACATATGATTATAGCCGGGGTCACAGGCACTATAGGCACAGGCAAGAGCACCGTTGCACGCATGTTCGCGGAACTGGGCGCCTTCGTCATAGACCACGACAGGATATCGCGCGAAGTGGTCGAGCCCGGCAAGCCTGCCTGGCAGGCCATTTTGGATTTTTTCGGCAAGGGCGTTTTAAATGACGACCGCAGCATAAACAGGCAGGCGCTGGCCGATATAGTCTTCAAAGACCCGGATAAACTGCAGAAGCTGAACTCCATCGTCCATCCCGCCGTGCTTAACGAGGACCAGCGGCTGGTGGAGGAGAGGAAACGCGTCGACCCCGACGGCCTGATCATCAAGGACGTCCCCCTGCTGCTGGAGGCGGGACCGGAGATCGCGCACCTGCTGGTGGACAAAATCATCGTTGTCTTCGCCTCGCCGGACGTCCAGCTCAAGCGACTAATAGCCAGAGGCGTACCCGAAGAGGACGCTCGCAACAGGATCAGGACGCAACTGCCGGTCAGCAACAAGATCAGGTACGCCGATTTCGTGGTCGACAATGACGGCACACTGGACGATACCATGCGGCAGGTCAAAAATATTCACTCCAGCCTGATGGACCGCTCCTTAAAATAGTGATTTTGCCCTGCTTAAAATGCAATGCTATAATATGTGGCTTGTCCCGGTTATGTGCCGGGTTACGTCCGGAAGTGTACTCGTTCCTCGGTAGCTCAACGGTAGAGCGGGCGGCTGTTAACCGCTAGGTCGTAGGTTCGAATCCTACCCGAGGAGCCAAATCCTCTTTCACAGCCCGCCTATATCCAACTTATATTAGATCCGATCTTGATCTACCCGGAATCTATTGCAGTGTATAATACTTAAGCGTATAATCGCATCATTATGTCGGGGGTTGCGGGCGCCAGCAGAAAATCCATTTTCATTATCCTCGCTGTATCAATTGTACTCACTGCTTGTCTAATATTTGCCATCATTTTCATATTAATCCCAAAAACAAATACGGAGACTTCATATTACACGGTTAAGGAAGTCATTGACGGTGATACGGTAATATTAAATACAGGCGAACGCATTCGGTATTTAGGAATCGATACGCCGGAATTACACCATCCCGAAATTGGGCCGGAATGCGGAAGCGAAGAAGCTAAAGCTGAAAACATCAAACTTATCACCGGTAAAAGGTTGCGGATTGAGAAGGATATAACTGACACAGACCAATACGGCAGATTATTACGGTATGTACACACAGAAGATGGTCAATTCGTTAATTACGAGATAGTTCGAAAGGGGTGGGCGCAGGTATTGATTATCTACCCCGACTGCAAATATGAAAAGATATTGATTGATGCACAATTGTCAGCTGTGAACGAAAACCTGGGAATATGGGGGCACTGCATCGATGATCAAAGAGAGAATGTCAATGGTAACGAGTAGACAAGTATTTTTAGCGCTATTTGTTTTGATATTGTCCCTTTCAGGTTGCGCACAGCAATCTTCACAGATCCCTCAACCTTCCTATACACCACCAACCTACGATCCTACCCCACCAGCAGTATGCATATCGGCTCAGGATGCATGGAACAACATCGGTCAATATAAATGTGTGGAATACCATGTTGGCAATCCCTTTAGGTCATCGAAAGGAAACGTGTTTCTAAATGAACTCTCTGATTACAAAAAGGGATTCACGGCTGTTATCATGGCATATTCGACATCGAGTTTCGGCGATCCAATATCGAAGTATGGGTATAAAACAATTCAGGTTACTGGTCTTATACAAACATACGAAGGACATCCTGAGATAATAGTAAATAATCCGGCCAGTATTGTACTAATAGAATAGAATAGAATAGA
>JAFGHL010000010.1 GCA_016930155.1 Dehalococcoidia bacterium
AAAAATTATCAGGCCTGTGTTAAAGGCGAATTTCTTGCTCTTAATTTTTGAGATAAACACGAAAAGAGGCAGGAAAATGCCCGCGGTGACGAAGAGTAGGAGGAAGGCGATGGGGATCATCCATTCCATCTGGAGGTTATATTTAAAATAATAGTTTACCACCACTCCCACAATACTTATCCCAACCATCATCAGAGTAGTCGCTCCGGTTAGTATGAGAAAGGGGCCATTTTTTACTACCAGCGCCAAATCCTTCTTAAGCGGCTGCTTAACCTCTCCCGAAGACAAACCCCTCTCTTTGACGCTCGCAAATGTAATCATCAGCAAGACGACAACGATAACTGCATATATTATCCCCATAGCTCGAAATCCTGTAGTCTCGTCAGCAAAAGATCCCACCAGTAGCTTCGTTGCACCCGCAGCAGCAAGCGTTCCTGCAAGTGCGAAGGCCATGGAATAGCCCGAAAGAGATGACCTCTCGTGGGCATCAAGCGTGAGATCGGCCGTAAGGGAGCCGTAGGGAACATTAGCCACAGTGATTGCCGAACAGAAGGCTATAAATGTAACAAATCCATAGATTATTCGGTCTGTTTCTGAGAGGTTCGGGGAGGCGAAAAGCAATATCATCGAGATACCTAATAATATCGATCCAAACAAAATATATGGGCGTTTCTTCCCCCATCGTGACTTTGTATGATCGCAAAAGTATCCTACCATCGGATCGAAGACAATATCCCAGGCTTTAGATACAAAAAATATGGCCCCTGCAAAAACCGCGCTGATCATAAACACGTCAGTATAAAAGAAGATCAGGAAAAGGGCGACAACCTGGAACGCCAAGTTAAAGGCAAAGTTGCCTATGCCATAACCCAACTTAACACCCAGAGAGAGGTGTTCGCTACCTCCGACCGTGTTTACATTTGAGACCTGCTGAATATCTTTCATATGGATTCCTCACATATATCGTAATCGCTCTTTGGTACTATGTTGTCGATACCCATTCCCGATATGAAAGCCTCTTTCCATGCGGATCACTTCTCAGCAATACCTTCATATACCGCCCGACATTGGTGTCAGCTATGGCAAAATGAAATTGAACTTCGTTCGATTAAACCACTAATTGTGTAAGAATGTCAAGCACCAGTTCAATACACTACTAAACAGGCAGGTAAAGGACACCAGTTTTCAACCAGGAATTATGTTGAACTAACTTCTATCAGCCAAGCTATTAGATGAATCGACTTACTGGTTGACCACAGGTTCGTAGCCATACGATTCCACCGTCCCTGCTATTTCCACCTTCATAGTCTCGGTCAGCTCGCCCATGTCGCAGTACTCACTGCCCCTGCCTATCTTTTCGTACTTGGTCTTTGCCATCTTATTGTATGGCATAAGATGCACAGGCCCTTTATAGCCGGAGCTTTTGAGAAACGATAAAATCCGGCTTATCGATCCGGCATCAGCATTGAATCCCGGGATTACCGGGATCCGCGGTATAATCCTTTCGCTCCCGATCCTTTCAACGAAATAGCAGAAATTCTCCAATATCCTTTCATTGCCTACGCCGGTAAATTGCTGATGTTTTTCCGAATCATTGTGTTTAAGATCAAAGAGAATAAGGTCGGAAAGACCTTCCAGACCGGCAAGTATGTCCTTTTTAAAATATCCGCAGGTCTCAACAGCCGTATGAATACCGAAGGCTTTCAATTTACGCAAAAGGTCAAAAAGGAATTCCACCTGGACCGTCGGTTCGCCCCCTGATACCGTTACACCTCCCCTCGACGTATCGTAAAAATCCTTATCCCTGGAGACCAGAGGTGTTATCTCTTCCGGCTCGTACTCAAGCCCGATCTTTTGGATAACATCGTTGGGGCAAACTACGGCGCATTTACCACAAACGATACATTTTTTACGATCACGCCGGACTCCTTTGTCAGTCATGGTTAGAGCTTTTTGCGGGCAGGATTTAACGCACGTACCGCAACGTGCACACCTTTCTGCATAATAAGACATCTCCGCCTTGCCGGACTGTGACTCGGGATTATGGCACCACAAACAGCGGAGTGGACATCCCTTCAAAAAAATCGTGCTGCGTATACCGGGGCCGTCATACAACGAGTAGTATTGGATATCAAAAACCAAGCCTTTCATGAAGCAGCTTAAGCTCCCCTGTGTTCGGTCCTTTCAATGATTTCATTTTGTATTTCGTATCCCAGGTCTACAAAATAGGCGCTGTAACCGCCTACCTTGACAATGACATTCCTGTAAGTCTCCCTGTCTTTCTGGGCCGCCTTCAGCACTTCGGTTGAAACAACCGTGGGCTGAAGCTGCTCACCCCCGAGCATGAAATAGGTCTTCAACAGGCCGATCCATTTATTTCTCGCCTCCTCGGTCTGACCAATGGAGGACGGATGCAATCTTATGTTAACCGCGCAACCCATGACATTGGAAAAATCGATAGCCGCCACCGAGCGCAGCACGCCCGTAACGCCGCATTTTTCCACGTTGTAGGGATTACAGCTGGCCGCATATGGTTTTGCTGCCTTTCTCCCGTCCGGTGTAGCTATGGAAATCCGTCCATCATAGGTATGCGTGGTCATACTGTTGACAAAAGGCGCGTAAAAACCGCCTTTGTAGGTGCGGTAGTTGAAGGTCTCTTCGAAAATGCGCTTTGTTATCTCACGAGCAATACCATCTGATTCCGGGTTGCCGTTTCCCCATTTGCCTTCCACCTCTTTGATTTCCTGTAACATCTGCCCGTATCCTTCGAAGTTTCTATCTATTGCGTTTAAAAGTTCCTTGAAAGTGAAGCGTTTTTGTTCGAAGATGCGCTTTTTAATCACAAAGAGCGAGTCCACAACGTTTGCAATACTGTTCATAATCAGAATACCTTCCAGGTCATAAACAGCTCCACCGGCTGTCACGTCCCTGCAATTCTCCAGACATCCCTTCATGAAGGCCGAAATGTAAGGCGAAGGCAGATTTTCGGCATACAGACGGTCCCTTATTTGAGTTGCCGCAACAATCTTTTTGATCTGAAAAGCTACCTGATCTATATATGCATTAACCAGTTGATCGAAAGATACAAAGCTGTCTGGATCACCGGTCTTCAGTCCCGTCCCCTTAATGGGTCCGATCGGAGTCTGAGAATCGCCATTGCGCAACGTCATATCGAGAATCCTGCTTAACAGCAATGCAGAGAACCCTTCCCCCCCAGTCTTGCCGGGCGCCACCATGTCAACACATCCTGTAATGGCGTAACCTATAGCATCCTCGTGTGAAAAGCCGCGTTTCTCCAGGGCTTTTATACTCACTTCATCATTTATAATAGATATGCTGGAGTTGCCCTGATAATGAAGCTCAGCTATCTTCCTGAAAAGCTCCGGAGGTGAGTTCTTATGCAGCCGGACAACAAAATTCAACGCCGCCTTCGATTCTGCTGCGGCTTCAAGCATCACATAGGTGAGATCATTCGTGGCATCCCCACCATCAACCGTAAGTCCGCCCATTGTCACTGGTTCAGAGCCCTCGTACCGCTGAGTGAAATAGCTGGTGAAATTGGAATACGGACGCATATTGTGGCCCATTACCTTGAGAAAGAGCTCTTCAAGCAATTCCCGAGCTTCTTCTCTGGTTATCTTTCCTTGATCAATATCCTTCCTGTAATATGGATAAAACAACTGATCGAGCCTGCCGGGAGCATGCACGTTGAACGGAATGGCCAGCTCCACCGCTGTCTTCACGGTCCAGTAAGACTGTACAGCCTCATTGAAGCTCTGTGCAGGATGCAAAGGGACCCTTTTACATATATCAAGCTGCTTTTTCAGTACCAATTCCCTTTGAGGATCCGTGTTTAGCTGCAATTCCCGAGATATCGTCTCCAACAGCCGGCCGACATAGATAATGACTCCTTCCAATGCGAGTTCAATAGAGTGCAAGAAATCACGCTCCTCCTGTTGCAGACCGTTTTTGTCGAGAAGCGCTTTAACTTCTTCACGCATGGCAAGTAGCCCTTTTTTAAGCGGCGCCTCATGATCCAGTATTAGATGTCCCTGCCATGTACCCATCGCGCAGCCTGTGGAAATAATCGTGTCATTCCTGGAGGTCGTGGAAGGCAACGCCGCCGAAAAGCTGAGGATGTCACCTGTATAGATGTCGGATTTCTCAAGACGATCTGTAAGAAGCTCGGCAATGGTATTTCCCTTCCAGTAGGGGATAAGCTTGCTCTGAAGTTCCTTTTTATCGCCGGGTTTTATCCTATAGGGATTTATCTTACGGTTATACATCGGGCTCAGACCTATACTCGGCATGGCCACACCCACATCGGAGGTGTGCTTTATATTCCTGTAAAGATTTAGCACTCCGTAACGGGGGATCATACTTGCGCTGAATTTCAAATTCGATTTTATCAGGTGCCCAGCCATCGAGAGCCTGTCCAGCTCAATCCTTAAGGTCTCATTGAAAAGACCACGTTCGATATCAATAGGAATCCCCAGATAATACTCAGTCCATGTACCGCAGATCCTGTCATCGGGATCCAGGTTTATATGCATTTTCTCGTAGACGTTCTTCATTGATAACGCGACACGTACACCGGGTGAAAAGCCACTTTTCTCCGTTTCACGCCACTTTTCCGTATAATATCGCGCACGTTCAATGGAGATGCCGGGCATATCCCCGAGGTACCTGCGGCGAATTCGTTTGATGCGTTCTGACGCCTCGTCTTTCATATACATCAGGTGTCTCCTTCTATCACGATAATTCTGTCTACTATGCTTTCCCCTGGTTTACCAAGCACAGGACAGATTCTTTCAATCTACCTGCCCGCCGGAAACCACGCTTGTTATACCATCGCATGTTCCGTTCTCGAAATAACCTCCTCCTGGATCTCATATCCGAGGTCCACAAAGCAAGCACTGTAGCCACCGACTTTTACAACCACATCCATATAGTCGCCTGGTTTTTTCTGTGCCGCCCTCAATACCTCTGTTGATACCACTGTGGGCTGAAGCTGTTCGCCACCCATAGCAAAGTATGTCTTCACCAGGGAAACCCATTTTTTTCTGGTTTCTATATTTTTACCGATCGCAGAAGGATGCATCCGCAGATTGACTGCAACTCCGAGCGTATTGGTAAAATCGATCGCAGTAACCGAACGAAGCACCCCGGTCGGCCCACGCTTATCCACATTGTAAGGATTACAGCTCGAGGCAAATGGTTTACCCCCTTTCCTGCCATCGGGAGTTGCAATACAGATTCGCCCGTCGTAGGTATGTGAAGTCATGCTGTTGACAAACGGAGCAAAAAATCTCCCTTTGTAAGTGCGATACCTGGATGTTTCAGCGAACAAACGGGTGGTAAGTTGCCTTGCAAGATCGTCTGATTCGGGATTGCCATTGCCCCATTTACCCTCCACAGCCTGGATCATGCGGTGTATGTGCTCATAGCCGTTGAAGTTGTTATCGATGGCATTCAGCAGCTCTTTGAACGTAAACTTCCGCTGATCGAAGATTAGTTTCTTGATAACATAGAGCGAGTCGACCACATTGGCAACGCTACCAATGAAGAGTATCCCCTCCAGATCATAGACACCGCCACCCCTGGTGACATCCTGTTTCTTTTGCAGGCACCCCTGTATGAATGCCGAGAGATACGGGGCAGGAAGGTATTCAGCATAAAGCCGGTCTCTAATGACGGACGCATTCGCAATCTCCTCAATTTGGAGCGCAACCTGTTTGATATAGGCATCTACAAACTCGTCGAAAGAAGAAAACTCATCCGGGTCGCCTGTTTTGAGCCCAACGTTCGCTACTGTGCTGACAAGTGTCTGCGCGTCCCCGTTTCTCAACGTTATATCAAGGATACGACAGAGCAACACGGCGGAATACGACATACTGCCCATCTTGCCGGGCACGCACAGGTCAGTACAACTTGCCATGGCGTATTCCCTGGCATCCTCGTGGGAAAATCCCCGCTTCTCCATGCACTTGATACAAATATCATCATTCGACATGGAAACACCCGAGTATCCGCTATAGTACATATCAGCCAATTTCATGTACATCTCATCCGGGGTATTCCTGTTAAAGCGAGCCGCAAAATTCAGCACAACTTTGGACTGCTCAGCAGCATCCAGTATTACATAGGTGAGCTCGTTAGCTAAATCCTCTCCGTTTTCAGTTTGCCCGCCAAGCGTTACCGGCTCTGAGCCTTCGTAGCGGCCGGAAAAGAAGGCCGTGAAGTTGGAATATGGCCGCATATTGTGGCTCATGACCTTCAGGAAGAGCTCCTGTAGCAGTAAGCAAGCTTCGCTCCTGGTTATGCGGCCTCCGGTAATATCTGCGCGGTAATATGGATACAAGATCTGATCGAGCCTGCCAGGCGTGTTGACATTGAATGGAATTGCCAGATCGACTGCCGTCTTCACGGTCCAGTACGACTGCACTGCCTCACGAAAGGTGCGCGCCGAGTTCGAAGGCACGCGCTCACAGATATCCATCATCTCTGAGAGTATCTGTTTCTGCTCCGGATTTTTCTCACTCTCCACTTCCCGCTTTAGTTTTTCTGACAGCCTTCGAGAGTAAATCATGACTCCTTCAAGCGCAATATCGATGGAATCAAGAAATGCACGTTCTTCGGGGTTGAGCTTGCCGTTTTGTTTAATTAATTCCTGGACTTCAGACCGCATGCCGGTAAGACCGTGTTGCAGGTACTTCTCGTGATCGAGAATTACATGTCCCTGCCAGCTACCTATGGCGGCGCCCGGCGAGATAATGGTGTCGTTACGTGAGGTGCTCGAAGGTAAGGCCATAGTAAAACTGAGCATGTCGCCTTTATATATATTTGAAGAATTGAGCTCTTTCTTGAACAGGTCAACAATTGTCTTTCCCTTCCAATAAGGTAACAATTCTTTCTGCAAAATCTTCCTGTCTTCAGGCCGGATCGTGTAGGGATTAATTTTGCGTTTATCAACGGGAGTGGTGCCGATGCTGGGCATGGCGGCGCCAACTTTCTGGATATATTTCAGATTTCGATAGAAATTGAGGACCCCATACTTCCTGATCATGTAAAATATGAACTTCAGGTTGCTGCTCACAAGGTACCGAATCATGGATATCCCGTCGAGTTCAATTTCCATAACCTCATTGAACAGACCGCGCTCAATATCCAGCGGTATTCCCAGGCTGTTCTCGGTCCAGGCGCCGGCAATCCTGTCGTCTCTATCAATGCAGATGTCCAAGTTTTCATAGACGTGTTTCATGGCAAGCGCAACCCTGACGCCCGGCGCTAGTCCGCTCTTCTCGGTCTCACGCCATTTATCGGTATAGTATTTTGCCCGCTGAATAGAGATAACCGAGCGATCCTTCAAATAGCATCTGTGAATTCTTTTTATCCTCTCCTGACCTTGAACTTCTATATTCATGTCACCACCTTACTCGCTATTTTGAATTGTGACTTTAAGCACGTTTTCAGGCGCCAAGCCTCAAAATTTAATGCATTGATACCCATCTCAATACTCATTATAATAGAACGATGTTCGATTAGCAATATGTCGGATAGGATGCGTTCGCCCGGAAGAATCATGAACCTCGATTTCCCATGAAGAAGGTGTGAATCATGCTAAAGATATGCGTGACCAGGGGAAGGTGGTTAAAGATTATGGAGAATAGAGACTGGAGGTTCAAACAACTGGCTGCAGACCTGTCTTAAGGGACAATTATTGGATACAGACAGTAAAGAAGGTATTACTTTTTTCTATTTTCGGAGGGTTTGTGCTTCACTATGCCGAAGAACGTTATCTCAAGTGCCTGTTTAATCAGGTCTTCCAGGTCAACCCCTATTACGTTAAGTGTATTATTTCGGTGTTCAAGTAGAATGAGACCATCCATTAATCCCCAGAACATATTTGTCACTTTCCAGGTATTCATGGAGACAAATTCACCGTTTTCTATACCTTCAATCAGTACACTTTCAATCATTTTTAATAAGCTATGTGCCTTCCTGTCCACGATCCTGCTGATTTCTGTTTGCGTTTCCTTGAGTTCATCCGGAGTGGCGCTCAGTATGGATATGATATCAAAATATTCCCTGTGGTCATTATAGTAGCGAAAATAAACGCGGGCAATCTCTTTGAGCTTCGTCAGGGAGCTGGTGCGAGGTAATGATATAACTTTCATAATCGAGTCAACAAGGATATCAAGACCTTCATTCTGTAGGGATTTATAGATTTCTATTTTATTCTTGTAGTAATGATAGAAAGTTCCTGTGCTCACACCTGCTTTCTCGGTGATCATATCGATACCAATGACGTAATAGCCCTTATTGAAGAAAAGCTCCTTCGCCGCATCAAGAATCTTCTGTCTCTTTTGCTGCTTGGCTTCAATTGTTCTCGCTCTTATACTCATTTTTGAATAAAAAATATAAGCTTTAGATTAATCAAGGTTAGCGAACGACATTCATTATATCATTGACTTTCCGCCGATAAAAATAATATCACCCTTACAATGTTGCCTGTACGTCGGCAATACGCCAACAACCTTGACGTTTACACTCATACGCTGCTAAAATGCCCCCTGGTATTCCTTTCAAAATTTTACGAGAATCGAGGTACTTATATGCAGCAGCCTGGCCCTGATAAAATCCGCAATGTAGCCCTCCTCTCTCACTCCGGCTCGGGGAAAACCTCTCTGGCCGAGGCCATCCTCTTCGATGCAGGCGCCATCAGCCGCATGGGCAATGTTGCCGACGGCACAACCGCTTCAGATTACGACCCTGATGAGATCAAACACCAGATCAGCCTCAACCTCAGCATACTGCCCGCCCCCTGGAAGAACAACAAGGTCAACATAATCGACACACCAGGTTACCCCGATTTTGTGGGCGAGGTTAAATCGGCCCTGCGCGTATGCGAGTCTGCCGTAGTGGTGGTCTGTGCGGCCTCGGGCGTGGAGGTGGGCACCGAGCAGGTATGGAGCTATGCAGTGGAATCGGGAATACCTCGCCTGATTTTTATCAATAAAATGGACCGCGAGAACTCCAATTTCGCGGGTACGCTGGAGCAGATCCAGAATAAACTGAGCGCCAGGTGCTTGCCCATCCAGATACCCATAGGTTCACAGAAGGCCTTTAAAGGCGTCATAGATATTATCGCTAAAAAAGCCTATGCGGGAGCTCCGGCCAAAGAAATGGATCTGCCCGCCGCCATGGCGGCCGAGGTGGATGCCGCCAGGGAGAAACTCATCGAGGCCGTGGTGGAGGCCGACGACGAGATTATGACGCGCTACCTCGACGGTGGAGAAATCACCACCGAAGAGATATATAAATGCCTTAAGGCTTCAACGCAGCAGGGCACGGTCATCCCCGTGCTGGCAGGCTCAGGCCTGGCCAACAACGGTATAATCGGACTGCTGGATGCTATTGTAGAATACCTCCCTTCTCCTACCGCAGCAGGCTCATTCAAGACGACCAATGCGGCGGGCAAAGAGGAAGAAGTCAAGCCGGCCGCCGAATCAATACTTACCGCCCTGGTATTCAAAACGACCACTGATCCGCACGTGGGAAAAGTCAGCTATTTCCGTGTCTACTCCGGGGTGCTTTCCAGCAACTCGCAGGTATGGAATGTTAATAAGGGTGCAATTGAGCGCATCGGACAGGTCTCGATGCCGCGAGGCAAAACACAGGAGACGGTCAACCAGGTCGGCACGGGCGATATCGGAATGGTGGTCAAGCTCGCCAATACCGCATCGGGTGATACCCTGGGCGCAAAGGACCACCCCCTTAAGCTGAAGCCTATCGATTTTCCTGCGCCAGTATTAAGCAAGGCTGTGCACCCCAAATCCAAGGCAGACCTTGACAAGATGAGCTCAGGCTTGGCCAGGATCTGCGAGGAGGACCCCAGCCTGAGGACGCAGCGAGAGGCCGATATCGGTGAGCTGCTGCTCAGCGGTATGGGAGACACACATCTGGAGATCGCCGCCAGCCGGCTGCAGCGCAAATTCGCCGTGGATGTGCTGCTGGAGGTACCCAGAGTGCCCTATAAGGAGACCATCACCGTCCCGGTCGAGGCAGAATACAAGCATAAGAAACAGACGGGCGGACACGGCCAGTACGGGCATGTCCTGATAAGGATGGAACCGTTGCCACCCAGTGGTGGTTTCGAATTCGAGTCAAAGGTAGTGGGCGGCTCGGTGCCCAGGAACTACATCCCGGCCGTCGAAAAAGGCATTAAAGAGGCCCGGGTCGAGGGCGTGCTGGCCGGATTCCCCGCCGTGGATATGAAGGTCACCCTCTACGACGGCAGTTTCCATCCGGTAGATTCCTCCGAGATGGCCTTTAAGATAGCCTCCTCAGGAGCCTTCAAGAAGGGCATGCAGGACGGTTCGCCGGTCCTGCTCGAGCCGATCATGAATATCACAGTCACTGTGCCCGATTCCTTCACCGGTGACATCATCGGAGATTTAAACACCAAGCGCGCCAGGGTCAGCGGCATGAATCCCAGCCACGGCCTGAATGTTATCCAGTCGCAGGCCCCCCAATCTGAGATTTTGAGGTATGCCATCGACCTTCGCTCCATGACGCAGGGCAGAGGCACGTTTACCGTCGAGTTCAGCCACTATGAGCCGGTACCCGCCCTTGTCGCCCAGAAGATCATTGCCCAGCATAAGAGCGCGGCGCAGAAAGAATAAAACGTGGTGGCGGGTTTCTAAACCCACCCGAACAGAAATCGGATATCAACAGGCATGTTAACTCGATCGCACCTGAAGGTACGCTCCAACATTCGGCAATTATAAAATACCCCGCCGGTAGACCGGCGGGGTATTTTCTGTTTACCTGTATCCGTACCAGTTATGAGACCAGCTCTTTTACCTTGGCAGTAAAGGCCGGCAGGACGACCTTCCAATCGCCTACCACGCCGAAGCGCGCCTCTTTGAAGATGTTGGCTTCGGGATCCTTGTTGATGGCCACGATGCACTTGGCGCCGGAGCAGCCGGACATGTGCTGGCTCGAACCAGATATACCGACGGCGATGTAAAGCTCGGGGGCAATGATCTTGCCCGTCAGGCCTATCTGGATGGAATCGGGCACCCATTTGTTGTCGCAGGGGGGCCTCGATGCACCGACAGCGCCCTTAAGAATCTTGGCCAGATCAGCCAGCTCCTTGGTGAAGGGCTCGGGACCACCCATCCCACGACCGCCACCGATGACTGACGCCGCGTCCTCGATTTTAACGCCTGCAACTTCCTCTTTGATGGTCTCAAGCACTTTGGCCTTTATCCTGGAAGCATCCAATGCCACCGCGAAGGCGGCAACCTCACCGGCGCGGCCGGCGTCGGGGACCAGCGGGGTTCCGGCCTTGACCCTGAGGGTGGCTATCTGCGGAACGGCTTCGGAAGTAAAGATGGCCTTGGCGTTCCCGCCGTAGACCGGGCGGGTGCACTGTAGCTTGCCGCCGTCTATCGCCAGTTCCAGACAGTCCATAACCGCGCTCACACCCAGCTTGAAGGCCAGCCTGGGGGCCAGGTCTCGACCATTAGCCGTCTGTCCCATGATAATTACCTTGGGAGCCAGCTCGGCCACGGCTTTCTCCATGACCTGCATATATGTGGAGTTCTCGTAATCTTTAAGCTGCGCGTCGTCGGCCAGAAAGACCTTGTCCGCGCCGGCGGCCACGGCCGCTTTCCCGGTGTCACCCAGGCCTGCGCCTATAATAATGCAGTTCAGGGGCTCTTTGAGCTCATCGGCAAGTTTCCTTGCGGCGCCCAGTATTTCAGCGGTGATCGGAAGCAGTTTGCCTTCAGCGGCTTCACCGACTACCAGTATTCCTTTATTATCAGCCATTGTATCCTCCTATTAATTATCCTGTCAGTAGCGTTAAATAACCTTGGCTTCACGCAGTTTGCTGGCGAGCAAGGCTGCTGCCTCCGCCGGTGAATCAGCGCTGACAATATCGCATTTGCCTTCTTTCACGGGCTGGAAGAGCTTGACGATCTTGGATTTCCTGGCTGCGGCGCCGACTTTGCCGGCATCCACACCGATATCCGCAGGCTTCCATACAACAGGCTGTTTTTTGCTGGCGGCCATAATGCCCTTCAGCGTGGCATAGCGCGCCTCGCCGAGCTCGTTGCTGACGGTGATGAGCGCGGGTCCCTGAACTTCCAGCACCTGGAAGCCGTCTGCAA
>JAFGHL010000102.1 GCA_016930155.1 Dehalococcoidia bacterium
TGCACCCGCTGCAGCAGTTGCGAGCTGGTCTGCCCGGTGGAGTATAATGCTGTGGTAAGACTATCTCCCGTAAGCCTGGTGCCTGAAGACCGCCGCACCCGGCCCGCAGCAAACTCAAAGGAGCCGGAATAAGCCATGACAGTTACCATAGCAGTTGCCGGGAAGGGTGGTGTGGGCAAGACAGCCATTGCAGCCGTGCTGGTCGATTTTTTGTCCGTCAAGGGCATTGTGCTGGCAGTAGATGCCGACCCCAGCACCAATTTAAACGATGCGCTGGGCGTGGACCTGCACAATACTATCGGCAGGACGCGGGAGAAGATGACCGACGATATCAAGGGCGGCCGCATTCCGGTCACTGCTTCTAAACAGGATATACTGGATGCACGCATCCATGAATCCCTGGTCGAGACCAAGAAATTTGATCTGCTGGCCATGGGGCGCCCGGAAGGGCCCGGCTGCTACTGCGCCGCCAACCATATGATACGCTTCTCCGTCGATAAGCTGGCCAAAAACTACGACTACGTGGTCATGGACTGCGAGGCCGGGCTGGAACATGTCAGCCGCCAGACCACGCAGGATATAGATTTCCTGCTGGCGGTGAGCGACCCCACCATGCGCGGGCTTAATACCGCCAAACGGTTGAAGGAGCTGATCTCTGAGATGCGCACCAGCGTCAGGGCCGGCGTATTCCTGGTCATGAACAGGCTGAAGAACGGCATCCCGCCTGCTATGGGGGACGAGATACGCAAGTCCGGGCTGGTGCTGGTGGCCACCATCCCTGAGGACATGGAGGTCGGCGACCTCGACAGTCGGGGCGAGCCGTTAACGAAGCTTCCGCTCGATTCCCGCTTCCGCCGCTCCGTCCAGGAGATGCTCTTCAAACTGAAAATCCGCTGATATATGACTGAGAAAAAAGCTAGGTTGTTCAATCTGACCGAGCTGGAAGGCAAGGTAAGCCCTCATCAGGGACAGGTCAAAGGCGGGCTCAAACTGCGCGCTGCGGCGCTGGAATTCGTGGATGATCCAGCCGAACTGGCCGCCTACTTCGGCGGCACGGTAGAAAAGATCGGTTCAGGCGAAGACTGGGCGGTCGCCAAGGAGCTGTTCCCCGGCGTCGTTATTCACTTCGTTTTCTGCCGTGCTGACAGCGAGTTTCCCTCCCGGCTGCAGGCGCTTTACAGCGGGGACAGGGTCAACCTGGTACACGGCGATGAGCTGGCCACCATGACCATCTCGCTGTCCAACCAGCTTTTACGCTATGTCCGGGAAAAAAACACGGACAGGAAGCTCCCTGAAGTCTGTTACAGGGTATAATAATCAGCCGGGTCACAGCATGGATGATGAGTTAAAAGCATTCATTGACAGGAAGTTTCACATCCCTGCTTTAGAGGGGGAAGACAAGACCTGCCCGCTGGGTGAGGCCGTCAGGAAGAATGTGCGCCAGGGCATGTCCCTTCATTTCGCCGGGCGCAGCGGTGCGCTTTTTTACCAGCTGGTGAGGGAGTTCTGGGGAAAGAAGCCTGACTTCACCGTCATCAGTCCCTATATATCAGCACTGCTGCTGGCGCTCATCCGCGGCGGGCTGATGAAAAAGGCCGTTACCAGCTTTGCAGGCAACACCTATCCCGCGCCTGGACCCAACCCCATCGTGCAAAAAGCCTATGTTTCCGGCGCTATCGAATTTGAGAACTGGACCATGCTGACCATTGCGCAACGCCTGATGGCGGGGGCACTGGACTGGGAGTTCATCCCCACCCGGTCGCTGATCGGCAGCAGCATGGCTGAGGAGAATAAAGGTAGTTTTGCCATTATCGGGTCTCCCTTTGGGGGCGGCGAGAAAACAGGACTCTTGAAGGCCCTGCGGCCTGATATAACGTTCGTCCACGGCCTGGCCGCCGACCGCTCGGGCAACACCATATTGCCCTATCCCCTGCACATCGATGCCTACGGCGCCTGGGCGGCCCGGGAAGGGGTCATTGTCAGCGTGGAGCATATCGTGCCTACCGACTATATCCGCAGCCATTCACACCTGGTACGCATACCCTCTTACATGGTTAAAGCTGTGGTAGAGGTCCCCTACGGGGCTCATCCCGGCGGCCTGCCCAACTGCGGCCTGCCGCAGTTCGAGGGCTATTTTGATGATTACGAGTTCGCCACGCTGATCAGGGATGCCTCCATGGACGAGAGCCGTTTCATGGGCTTCATCAATGAGTGGATACTCGGCTGCAAGGACCATGGCCAATATCTGGAGAAGATAGGCAAGGACAGGCTACGCTACCTCAAAGACAAGGCCAAGCCTCATTCCTGGGTGATAGAGACCATGGGTGCCATCCCCCAGGTGGAGTTCCAGAAAGAGTCCAACCCGCTGGAGAGGCTGGTCATAGCCGGCGGGCGCTATATAGCCGACATCTGCCAGTCCAGAGGCTACCGCACCATACTGTCTGGCGTGGGACTGGCCAACCTGGCCTCCTGGATGGCCGTTTACCGCCTGACAGACCTCAAATACGATGTGGACCTAGTGGCGGAGAATGGCATGTACGGATACCTGCCGCGCTCCTCCGATCCTACCATCTTCAGCATGCACAGCCTGCATAGCTGCAAGATGCTGACCAATATTGAGACGGCCCTGGGCGTGCTGGCCGGAGGTTCGGCGAGTTCGTGCCTGGGCGTGCTGGGCGCCGCACAGATCGACAATCACGGCAACGGCAACTCCACCAAGATACCCAATGTATTTTATATAGTCGGTTCGGGCGGCTCCAATGATGTGGCCAGCGCCTGTCGGGAGGTGGTTGTCTTTGCTGCAGCGGGAAGGGAGAGGTTGGTTAAAGACGTGCCCTACATCACCTATCCAGGCGACCACGTGACGGCTCTCATCACCGATGTCGGCATCTTCGAGAAGCCGGAAGGGAAGGATACGCTAGTGTTGACCTCCTATATCCCCTATGGGACAGCCATACGTGAGGAGGAGGCCATCAGGGGCATCAGCCGTCTGGTGGGTTGGGAGCTGGAAGTGGCCCCGCAGCTCAAGAAGATCGACCTGCCCTCCTACGAGGAGAAGATGATGATCAGGCTTTTCGACCCGCAGGGGTTGTATACGAAAGTATAGCAAACGTCATTGACCTGTAACTCGCTACCCAGCCCGACCGAACTCCTTCTTGAGCTGCGTTGAGCTGAGGTGTATCATAGTGGGCCTGCCGTGGGGGCAGGTGCGCGGAGAGGAGGTTTGCTGGAGCTGCCTGATCAGGTTACTCATTTCATCCGCATCGAGAGCCTGACCGGCCAGTACGGCACTGTGGCAGGCCAGCGACTGCGCCGCCTTAATGTCCCTTTTGGAAGCGTCCTGCTCGCTGCCCAGTTCATCAAGCAGTTCTTTTAACGTCTCAAGCAGGTTGGAGCCGTTGAGAACCGCCGGCACCGACCTGACCAGGTATGACCTCTGCCCGAACGGCTCGATGGTGAAACCGAACTCCTCCAGCAGTTTATCGCTGCGCTGCATAACCTGCTCCTGCGCCGGGGTCAGCTCCAGGGCCAGCGGCTCCAGCATCCCTTGTATGACCGGCTTGTTCGCAGCTCTCTGCGAGAGAATCCTTTCAAATAATATACGCTCATGCGCGGCGTGCTGGTCGATCAAGTAGAGCCCGTCCTCCCCCTCCGCCAGTATGTAGCTGGACGATAGCTGGCCCACCATCCGCAGCGGTGGCAGCTGCCCTGTTGTACCTGTCCAACTGTCCCAGAGCTGCCCCGCCAGCGCGTCTTCTTCTCCTGCGCCAACCCTGGGAACGGGAGCTTTTTCCTGCGCCTCCCTGAGTGTCTTTACCACAGCCCGGAAGACCGCTTGGTTATTGCGGAATTTGACCTCCAGCTTGGTCGGGTGGACGTTGACATCCACCTCCTCCGGTGGCAGGGTAATATTAAGCACGACAACCGGGTGCCGGCCAATCATCAGCAGCCCTTCGTAGGCGGTTTCCACCGCCTTGGCCAGGCTGCTATTGCGCACGTAGCGCCGATTGACGAAGAAGCTCAGGTAGCTTTTAGTCGAGCGCTGTACGGATGGGGGGCTGGCGAGTCCCGACGCATAGAGCATCTCTGCGGCACCCTCCACTTCCAGCATCTTTTTGGCCGTATCCAGGCCGTAGACCTCTGCCACCGCCGAACGGAGGTCGCCGTCACCGGGCGTCCTCAGGCTGATGCGACCGTCCGCGATGAACTCGAATTTGACCTCGGGGAAGGCCAGCGCGTACTGGCTGACCAGGCTGGCGATATGGCCGGCCTCGGTGGCAGAGGATTTCAGGAATTTCAGCCTGGCGGGGAAATTGCGGAACAGGTGGCGCACCGTTACGGTCGTGCCGACGGGACGGCTCTTTTTCTCCCTGCTGACGACCCTGCCTTCTTCCAGGTGCAGGCAAGCGGCCGCGCTGCTCCCCTCATCCCGGGTGAGCACATCCATCTCGGCTACTGCCGCTATGCTGGGCAGCGCCTCGCCGCGGAAGCCCAGCGTGCTGATATGCTCCAGGTCATCCAGCTTGGATAGCTTGCTGGTGGCGTGCCGGCGGATGGCGATCTCGGCTTCCGTTGGTGAAAGCCCGCAGCCGTTATCGGCCACGCGCAGGAAGCCAACCCCTCCCTCGCCAACCTCGACTGTTATCTGGCTTGATCCGGCGTCCAGCGAGTTCTCAATCAGCTCCTTGGCAACGGAGGCGGGTCGCTCTATCACCTCGCCGGCGGCTATCTTGGATGTCACTTCAGGCGGTAATACTTTGATGGACATGGAATAATTTTACACCATCCAGCCCCTTTGCTTTTCCCTCCACTAAATTTATATTTTCTTTTAATCATGAAGAAAATGCAATTGGTTTTATCATAAAATTCAAACCTTCTATGATTGTAACTATTAAATTGTTCAGCAAGATAGAGATACAGCCATTGCTATATGATCGCACATTCAGGTGCAAGCATTTGTTTAAAATAACCCCGGAAAACTTTCGGTCAGGCATCATACTTGTGTGAGATATAGCTGTAGAAAAGATTGATATGACTTGGTCTTTATGGCGTACACTTACTTGAGGCGTGATAAAATCTACACAGTGCATTGCTACCTTTGTAATTATCCCTATTTGAGATTAGGAAATTTTGGAATAACGATCAGCGGATAGCAAGGATATAACAAATGATCGTTGGTCCCCTATAACTAGTTCATTGATGCGAACATAAAAGTCTGAAAAACTAACTAACCGAGAAGGAAGTGAAAATGCGATATTGGTATAGCTTGACAGAGGATGACATTCATGCTGTGGCGGATGAAATGGAAGTAAAATTGAGTAGATCGCAGATGAAGAAAATAAAAGAACTAGCATCTGAATATATTGATTGGTTTTATCCTATTGAGGAGGCTATAAAAGACATTTCAATGAAATCAGCTGATGTTTGACCTCACCCCCGTAAACTGGCACATTGTATAATTAGGGTCTTCCGGTTAAAAAGAAGGGGGACTCAATATGACCCACCGTAAAAGGTATACGGAAGAGCAGATCATCAAAATTTTAGAGGAAGCGGAGGCTGGTGCCAGGGCAGTAGACGTCTGCCGCAAATATGGCATGAGTGATGCCAGCTTTTACTGAAAGCTTCAACGGCAAGCTAAGAGATGAATGTTTGAATGAAAATTGGTTTGTTACACTGAAAGAGGCAAAAGAAGCTACAGAGACCTGGAGATTGGATTATAATGAATTCAGACCACATAGCGCACTGGGGGATTTAAGCCCACAGCAATACGTTCATAAAACCGAGAAAACCTTAGTATGCATTGGGCTATAACATGGGGTGAGGTAAAAGGAGCCTTACATTGGTGAAAAAACGGAAGTTATAAATCGAGTTACTCAAAACTTAATAACTAAGTATGCTGATAAAATACATGGTCTGCTAGTCGATAAAAAATATCAAAGGAATATTGTTTATTAGTTATGATATACAGCGAGGGCAAGCTGGGGCGCGTTTTCGTAATCAGGCTAAGCGAGGAGGATGTCCTGCCGGACTGCATCGAGAGATTCGCCGGGGAGCACGGCATAAGTGTGGGACAGGCGGTGCTGGTAGGCGGCATAATGGGTGGCGATATCGTAGTAGGGCCGCGCGGGAATAACGAGATGCCTCCTGACCCCATGATACTTCCGATAGACGGGGTGCAGGAGGTGGTGGGCATCGGGGTGCTTGCCCCTGATAAAAATGGCCGTTCGTCCTTTCATATACATGCTGCGCTGGGCAGGTCCGGACAGACCGTCACCGGCTGCCTGCGCATGGGCGTCGACGTCTGGAAGGTGGCTGAGGTAGTGCTCTACGAGATACTGGGTGCCGATGTAGCTCGCCTGCCTGATACGGAGACGGGCTTCGACCTGCTGATGCCGCGGCTCGACGCGAGTGAAAAATAATGCATGGGCCGGAGGAGCGTATAATACAGCTATGGAAGAAACGGCCAGATACGAGATGCAGTTGAGCCCGGAGGAGGCCAGGGCCGGGACGAAAAAAATATTGACGCGGCAGGGTAAAAGACTGGAAGTCACCATACCGGCCGGGACTTCCGACGGCAGCATGGTTAAACTGACCAATGCCCTGAAGGTAACTGACGGACGGCCGGGCGATATACTGATAACCGTGAGGACCGCGTCTGCCAACGGCGGTGTCGTGGAGATCAGCGACAGCACATTCGGACGGGAGGTGCTGGAAAGCAGCCTGCCGGTGGTGGTCGATTTCTGGGCGCCCTGGTGCGGGCCGTGCCGCATGATCGGCCCCATTATGGAGAAGCTGTCCGGTCAATATACCGGACGGGTCAAATTCTGCAAGATCAATGTCGACGAGAATCCCCAGTCGGCGTCAAGATACCAGGCCATGAGCATACCCCTACTGGTATTTTTCAGGGGGGGTGGGGAAGCAGGCCGCAGCGTGGGAGCGTTGCCTGAAGTAGCTTTACGATCAAAGATAGATTCGATACTGGGCTGAACAATATAAGAAGCGAGAAGGAGGTTTCATGATGGCAGGCAGGGAGCAGCGCGTACTAGAGGTCCGTTCAACGTTTGTTAACGCCTACATAATACACGGTGAACGTGCTGTTATTGTGGATGCCGGAGTGCCGGGCTATGATGCCAGGATACTTTCCGTCATGGAGCGGTACGAGATTAAGCCCTCCGACATATCTATCATACTGATCACGCACGGCCATTATGACCACTACGGCAGCGCGGCCGCTCTCAAACAGAAGACAGGGGCACCGGTGGCTGTTCACAGGGAGGACGTGGAAGCACTGAGGACCGGCGTCAACCCGAAGCTGATACCCATCGGGCTAAAAGGCAAGATCATGGTCGGAATGTCGGGCCTGTTGAAGATGCCGGAGATCGATGGCATGGAGCCCGACATCCTGATCGAAGGCGATACCGACCTCGCGCCGTACGGCCTGGCGGGAAGGATCGTGCCCACCCCCGGTCATACCCGCGGTTCCGTCTCCGTTTTCCTTGAAGGGGGATGTGCTTTTGTCGGAGACCTGATTTTCGGCGGGCTTATCAGGAAGAGAGCCCCGGGCTTCCCCTATTTCGGCTACGATCAGGCGGAGATTTACCGGAGCATGCAGAAGGTACTGGATTTCGATCCCAAGATAATTTACGCCGGACACGGGGGGCCTTTTACAGCCCCGGCGGTCCGGCGCAGATTCTTCAAAGGATCGTGAGTTTGCCTATTTAAGCTGGTTCCTGTTGAAATCGAGCACGCGGCGTGCTACCACCAGCGTATTAATCTGGCCGGTGCCCTCGAAAATATCGTTGATCTTGGCATCTCGCATGAATTTTTCAAGCAGCATCTTGCGTGAATAGCCCAGCGGACCCATCAGCTCAACCGCCCTCTGTGTGATGAGCGTGGCGGCCCGGCCCGCCTTGGCCTTGGACATGGAGGCTTCCAGTGAGTTGGCTATGCCGTTCGAAAGTTGCCACATGGCGCGCACCACCAGCAGATGCGCGGCCTCATAGTTGGCTTCCATCTCCATGATGTCGCGCTCGAGGGCGGTCTGCTTGCTACGCGGCAGTTCGTAGCGTATCTTGATGCCCTGCTTGGCGATCTCGTCTTTGACCATGTCCAGGGCTGCCCTGGCCACGCCCAGCGCCTGCGCTGCCACCATGGGACGGGTGAGGTCGAAGGTCGCCATGGCGCCCTTAAAGCCCTCGGTCTTGGTCTTGACCTCGGCCTTGCCCAGTATGTTGTTGAAGGGGATGCGGCAGTTGTCGAAGATGACCGTGGCCGTATCGCTGGCCTTGATGCCGAGCTTCTTCTCCAGCTTCTCAACCTTCATGCCGGGCGTCCCCGCCTCGACAACGAAGGACTTCATGCCGGCGCGCCCGGCGGACTTGTCCACGCTGGCCCATACCACGATGATGCCCTCCGAGAGATCGAGCGCGCGGTGGCCCATGGTTACGAAGATCTTCTCCCCGTTGAGTATCCAGTAGTCGCCGTCGCGTGTGGCGGTGGCCGTGATGGCGGCGGTGTCGGAGCCGCAGCCCGGCTCGGTCATGGCCATGGCGCCCCACTTAGGCTTGCCTTCGTTGAAGCGCGCCAAGAAACGTCCCTGCTGCTCCGGGGTGCCTGCGGCGAAAACCGCCGCTCCGCCCAGTCCCATCCCGGGGCTGGCCAGATACAGGCCGGCGTCGCCCCAGCAGAGTTCCTCGACGGCCATCACCCCTACGGGCCCCAGCCCCGTCAGCAGGTTCTTGTCCCTGATGTTCCACATGTAGTTTATCAGGTCCCAGGGATCCTCGTGTTCCTCCTCGTCATACTGCCGGCTGATCGGCCGGAATTGCTTCTCGGCGACCTCGTGGGCAAAAGCGATTTGGGCTTTATCTTCGGCTGTAAGTTCAAAATCAATCATCTCTGCGCTCCTCCTATACTATGGCCATGCCCGTGAAGGTTGGGAATCCCCTTCCGTTCCTGAACCAGAGTTCGACGGGGTTGTCCCTCACATAGCCGTGGCCTCCCATGACCTGGACGCCGTAGTCGGTGACCAGCATTGCCATATTGTCGGCATAGGTCTTGGCCAGGCAGGATTCCCTGGTGGCGTCCTCCTGGCGGTCGAGCTTCCAGGCGGCCTCCCAGGCCAGCAGTCGGGCGGCATCGACCTCGATGGCCATGTCTGCCACCATGAAGGCTACTGCCTGGCGGGAGCCGATGGGCTCTCCAAAGGCGTAGCGGTCTCTGGCATAGTCACGCGAGAACTCGAGCGTGCTGCGCCCGACGCCTACAGCCATGGCGGCCAGCGCCACGCGGGACAGGTTGGACAGCCGCTTGAAATCGCAGCCCTTGTCACCGCCCAGGCGGCTTTCCAGCGGCACTTTGCAGTCTTTCAGGCTAAGCTCGTAAGTGGCCAGGGCTTTGATGCCCATATTCTTCTCTTTCGCGCCTATTTCGAGTCCCTTGGCGCCCTTTTCGACGATAAATACCTGGTTGGAGGAGCCTTCCCTGGCATAGACCAGGTTGAACCCGGCATCGGCGGCCAACGGCACGTAGCACTTCTGGCCGCTCAGGGTATAGCCGCCGTTTTTTCTGGCGGTGGTGCCCAATTCGTTGCAGTCGAAATCAAAGCGCGGTTCTACGAAGGAAGCCGTGGCGGAGGCGAATTTGCCGCCACATAGGGGTGGCAGGTATTTGTTTTTCTGTTCCTCAGTTCCCATCTCAACGATGGGAAGTATGGCCAGCGAAGGGGCTAGGATGTGCATTGCCATCGACAGGTCGCCCCATGCCAGCTCCTCGGCCATGAGCACGCCTGTCAGGGCCGAGTGGTCCCAGCCTGAACCTCCCCATTGTTCCGGGATGCAGCTGATCACCAAGCCGAGCTCCCAGGCGGTATCTATAATCTCGGCGGGGATCTCACCAGACTCATCGCAATCGCGGAACTTCTTGCGCATGACATCGGTGGCGAATTGTTTGACGGTGCTGACGACCATCTTCTGCTCTTCAGAAGGACTGAATGAAATCATAAAACCTCCCCTTTCCAATGAAATATTTTAGTGCTTTGTCACCAGCGCTTAATTTATCACTTGAGCCGTGATAGGTCAATAGGGCAAATAGATTCATTTTACACGGGAAAAGCAGGGTTGGAATTCAGACTTCAGCAGAAGACTTATGAAGTTTGATCTATTCTCAGGCCAGCCAGGTCTATGTGCAGTAAGAGCTGCATCGGCAGCTCCCTCAGGAAGCGGGAGGGCACACGAAAGCTGTCGCCACTATAGGTACGGCGCTTCTCCGTATACGTTAAGTGTACAATGTCCATGGCGCGGGTGATGCCCACGTAGCACAGGCGGCGTTCCTCTTCCAGCTTCTCCGGGTCGTCCAGCGACCTGCTGTGCGGCAGCAGCCCTTCCTCGACGCCGCAGATAAATACGGCGGGGAACTCCATGCCCTTGGAGCCGTGCAGGGTATTCAGGGTGACGCTGTCCTCCTCCTGCTGCCGGTCGGCGGCCTCGGCAGCGTTGCTGATCCTGTCCAGCAGGGCGGTCAGCGCGTCGGGCGGGCTGAGGTTCTTGTAGGCGGCGGCCATGGATACCAGCTCCACTACGTTCTCCCAGCGCTCATCGGGGGAAGACTCGCCCTTGAGGTGGTCCTGGTAGGCCGTCTTCTCAAGTATGCGGTTCATCAAAGACGGCAGGCTGCTGTGCCTGCTTTGAACGCGCAGCTCCTGCAAAGCGGTAAGGAACCGCGAAGCCACGCGTTGCGCCCGCACTGGCAATGAGGAGGTCAGTCCAGCCGCTGCCCGCTCCAGCGACTGGTAAAGGTGGCTGCCGGTTTTTACAGCCTGCTCCTGAATGACTGCGACCGACCGGTCGCCCAGACCTTTGCCGGCGATCCTGATCACCCGCAGCAGCGCCGCGTCGTCGTCCGGGTTGCGCATAACCCTTAGCCAGGCTGCTATGTCCATGATCTCCCTGCGCTTGTAGAAAGGCGTGCCGCCGGCCAGCCGATAGGGCACGCTCTCCCGGTTGAGCTGGTCCTCCAGCGCCCGCGACTGGGCATTGATACGGTACAGCACGGCGATTTCGCTGTGCTTCAGCTTTTTAGCGGCGGACAGCGCCTTGATGGTGCGGGCTATGAAAAGGGCCTCTGCTTCCTCGTCAGCCAGCCTGACCGCTCTGATCTTCTCCCCCTTCGTGCGGCTGGTTGTCAGGGCTTTCTCCTTGCGCTTGCTGTTGAATCTGATCAGCGTGTTGGCGGCATCGACGATGGTGTGGGTGGAGCGGTAGTTCTCGGCCATGCCGATCACGCGGGCGCCGGGGAAATCCTTGCGGAAGTTGTCGGTATTGCGTATCTCGGCCTGCCGCCAGGAGTAGATAGTCTGGTCGGGGTCGCCCACCACGCAGACATTGCCGTATCTGGACCCCAGCATTTTGATGATGCGGTACTGCA
>JAFGHL010000103.1 GCA_016930155.1 Dehalococcoidia bacterium
ACGGCGAAGGTGGCGCTGTAGTGGATGAAGGCGGCCAGGTTGGAGAAGGCAAATACCCGGTTGTGGGCGAAGAGGTCTATATCCAGTATGGGGCTGGTGATGGCGCTTTCCCATTTTAGGAAGATCAGCAGTATAAAGAGGCCGGCGCCCAGCGAGATGAATCCCGGTAACGAGGGCAGCTCTGAGAGTCCGTACATCAGCGTCACCAGTCCCATGCCGTAGACGATCGATCCGAAGAGGTCGAACTTCTCCCCCTGCGCCTCCGCCCATTCGGCTTTCAGCTTCCAGACCGTTACCACCACCAGCAGCGTGCAGAGAAATGTGTTGAGCCAGAAGATGCTGCGCCATCCCAGGTACTGCGTCATGAGGCCGCCCAGGAAGGGGCCCAGTGACAATCCCAGGTATACGATCCCGATATTGATGCCCATGGCGTGTCCCCGCTCGCCCGGTGGATAGACCGAGGAGATGATGGCCGCGCTTGTGCCGAAGAGCATGGCCCCGCCCACACCCTGCAGCACACGGGCGGCGATCAGCATTTCCGCCGACCAGGCCAGCGCGCAGAAAACAGAGGCTGCCCCGAAGATCGCGCCTCCCCAGATAAAGACCTTCTTCCGTCCCCCGATGTCCGCTATACGCCCCATGGGTATCAGAAAGACCGCTGCGCAGAGGATGAAGGACGTGGCGATCCAGCTAAGCGTGATGGCGTCAGTGGCGAACTCGTCCCCGATTGAAGGCAGTGCGATGTTGACCGAGGCGCCCATGAAGGGCGTCACAAAGGCCGCGATGGAGGTTACCAGCAGCACGGTTGCCTTGTGGCTCTTGATCAGGGGTGGGTTCCGCATAAGTTCAGCGATTGAAGTTATCTCACAGTGAAGCGCGCTACCTGCGGATGCGTTAAGAAGTTCCAGTTGCCCGTAGCGCCGCGGCTCAATGCGCCCAGCTCGATGTGCAGCATGGCTATGCCGCAGTCCAGCCGCCTGGCCACGGTGAACTCCGGCCCGCGGTCTTTAATGTACACTGTAATACTCCGCTCATCAATGAGAAAACCCCACGGCTGGCGGTTGATGGCCGACGGGGCCAGGCGTGCCGCTTCAACTGCCGCCTTTGCCCAGTTCGGCCGCTGCGCTTCAGAAAGCCCGGTGACCAAGGTTTGCAGCGGTTTTCTCTGGTGGTTGGATCCGAAGCCGCTATATACATTCTCCCCGAAGGACCACTTATTGGTGGTATAGCCCACCGGCGATACGCAGATAATCTCCTCGCTTTTCTCCAGACGGATCAGCGATTTAACGCGTTTGGCGTTGTAAGTGAGGGCCACCCAGCAGGTGCCCAGTCCCAGAGAGGTGGCTTCGAGTACGGCTGCCTCGCCGGTGTAGCCCATTTTCTCCTGTATATTGGGGTCTGACGTGTCGCCTATGAAAGCCAGGAAGGCTGGGGCGCCCTTGATATTGCCGTAGAAGCCCACTGCGTTGGCGAAGATATCGTCGGGCGGCGCATCGATGAACTCAACGCGCACGCCGCTGAAGGGCCTGAAGCCCCTGCATACGCCGTGCAAACGGCTGCAGGCCTCCGCATCTAAAGCGCTGTTCCTGTTATAGCTGCGCCGCGAACGGCGCACTTTTATTGCCGGGTACCAGTTTGGTGATATTTCCATGATAAGTTAGTCTCTATTATAGCTGATTTGGATACAGAGGGGCGCACCTGAAGGTGCGCCCGTTTCGAGCGGATTTAAAAATCCGCCCCTACGTTTTATCCTGTAGGGGCGTACCTTCAGGTACGCCCGTGGGGTGTTTCGCGAATATCCGTGCCAGCAGAATGCTCAACAGGTACAACACGATCAGTGGCAGGGCCACCAGCGTCTGGTTGACCGGATCAAGGGTGGGCGTAATCAGCGCGCCCAGCACGAAGGACAGTATGAAGGCCCACTTCCATTGCTTTGCCAGCCATCTCCAGGACAGTATGCCCAGCCTGGCCAGGAAGGTGGTGATGACAGGTGTTTCGAATACCAGGCCGATGGCCAGCAGCAGCCTGGAGACGAGCGAGATGTAGTTGCCTATCCTGATCTGAGGAGTGGCTATGTCCGCGCCGAAGCTAAGCAGAAACTGCATGGCGGGCGGGATGAGGATGAAATAACCGAAGAGCACGCCTCCTGCAAACATCAGTATGATGAAGGGCAGGATTATCCAGACGTACTTTTTTTCTTGCACTGTGAGGGCCGGTGTTACGAAGGCTATTAATTCGTAGACCAGCACGGGCATGGACAGGATGATGCCGCCGATCAGGCACACCTGCATATAGGTGCTCAGCATCTCTGTCACTTCTACGAAGATCAGGCTGATTTCTCCGGCGGGTTGGATAAGTATGTCGAAAAGCTGGTCCGCGAAGGCGAAGGAGATGATAACCCCGGCGGCAATGGCAATCAGGCTAACTATTATACGTCGCCTTAATTCTTCAAGGTGCAGTGAGATGCTTCTGGAATTCGATGTGCTCATATGGTGGTATTCAGGGCTGTGCCCCATCCGAACTCCTATCCGGCGTGCCGTGCCCGCCCGGTTTCTCTCCTTCCAGTTCTTCGCTCAGTTTTCTTTGTATATCCGAGGCGTCTTTTGACAGGTTGCGCATGACATTGCCGGCCGATCTGCTGAGCTCCACGATGCGTTTGGGCCCGAAAAGCACGAAAGCGATGAGGAGGATAAAAATTATCTCCGGCAGGCCTATACCGAAAAAGTCCATGGCTTACAACTGCCTCACAGAAATGGTTGGAACGGCGATTATTAAGATTGCGTTTTTGAGCTGTTGCTGTCGGCGGCCCCGGCATCGGCCTTGCTTACGTTATCCGCTTTATCTTTATCACCCTCGCCCGAAGCGCCTTTGCGGAAATTGCGTATGGCCTTGCCCATAGCGTCGCCGATCTGAGGCAACCGCGCCGCGCCGAAAACGAGCAGCACTATCAAGAGGACAAGTAACAGCTCAGGTATGCCGAAACTGCGAAACATAGCTCACTTCCTGTTCAAATCAGTCGTATCTTTACAATAGACACGTACGGGTAATTTCTAACACAAATGCGTCGCATAGTCAAAGGGGCTTAACGTATGGTTACTGTCTCTGATTTGTCGGTTTTGAGTTAGAGAGACCTTGCAAAACATTATACCGCTATCCTTGATATAGATTTTAATA
>JAFGHL010000002.1 GCA_016930155.1 Dehalococcoidia bacterium
AAGATCCTTTTTCCTCCATTATAAATTATCTCGGATCCCGCCAACCTTTCTAACCCTAAGTGTCCAGTTTCAGGGGTTCACTCCAGAACAACTCATCAAGATTTTGTATGAATGATATTAATCAGGTTGTAACTGATAGCAGGTGTTGAAATAGTCTTCTCGATCATTTATTAATATTAACGATTAGGTTAGTCACATAAAATTTCAGGTGGAGGTTCTGAGATGAGTATTATTGATTTGGTCGTGGTGATCGCATATTTTGTATTTATTTTGATTGTTGGTTTAATAAGCTATAAAAAAATTAAGAATGAGGAAGATTACTCTTTAGCTGGTAGATCACTCGGATATCCTTTCACGATAGGGCTTATTATTGCTACTGTATTAGGTGCAGGAGCCACAATGGGAACTACAGGTCTTTCCTATAATATGGGAATTGGAGCGTTATGGTGGGTAATTGCCTATGCAATAGGGATGATAGGTTTCGCATTCGTTGCCTACGTGATCAGGCGTATAAAGTACTGGACTCTTCCAGAAGTACTTCAAGCTCGTTTCGGAAATGTTGCTAGGTTAATCGCCGCATTTACCATGATTCTTGGATTAATAGCCCTTTTCGGAGTTCAGGTTGCTGCCCTAGGATCAGTGTTCACTGCAATGGGTAATTTATATGGCATCACATATGAAACTGCAATTATTATTGCTGGTGCTATCATGATTGCATATACGATTGCAGGTGGTATGTTTGCTCTGGCATATACGGAGTTTATTCAAGCCTCAATTCTATTGATTGTTTTAGGTATAGTTTTACCGATTATACTTTTTAGCGATATACCAGTGAGCACTGTGATAACTACACTTCCTGATAGCATGGTGAATTTTTGGGGAGGAGTGCAGGTGGCAATTCTAGTCGGTTGGTTTTTGACACTTATTCCATTTAGTTTCGTTGATGTATCCCTTTGGCAACGCGCGTCTTCGGCTAAAAGCGAGCGAGTCGCCAAACGAAGTATTTTTATTTCTACAGCTCTTTTTATCGGATATAGCATCGTGATGGTTGCGGTTGGTATGACTGGTTTCTTTCTTTATCCTAACTTAGTACAGGAATATGGTACTTCTGATGTAGTATTACCTGTATTAATTCTTAATAAGTTACCCACTGTCATGATTGGTTTTTCAATAGCTGCCATCTTGGCAGTGGTGATGTCTACTGCGGGAAGCATATTAATGGTTTCTGGAATGACTGTTTCAAGAGATATTGCTCGATATTTTGCTCCGACGCTGAGCGATAAAAGTGCTCTTGTGACAAGTAGATTGACTATTTTCCTTATAGGCGCATTTGGGATCATTTTTGCGCTTTTAATGAGGGGAATATTTGATATGATGCTACTTGCATTTGCTTTATATGTAGGGGTTGCTTTTGTTCCTGCAATGGCTGCGTTATTTTGGAACAAAGCTACTAAAGCAGGTGCCATTGCCAGTATGATTGGTGGAGGATTAACGGTGATACCGCTTTATGCTCTGAATAAGCCCTTTAATATAGAGCCTATTTTTGTAGCTTTAGTAATATCGACTATTCTAATGGTTGCCGTAAGTCTAATTACATATAAAGAAGGGGTAACCACAAAAAAATTGTCACAACAAGAGTAATATATATAATAACAATCCAAAATTATAGTATTAACAACTACTTTTGAAAATTTGAAATTTCTTCAAATCATATCAATTATCTGGCTATTAAGGCATATGAGACCAGTCATTGATTAATGCTACATGCGGATTAAAATTAGCCTTGGTTTTAGCTGGTATTGTTGATTATCCCTGATCATATTAAGGAGGCGTCGATGGTCACTAAAACGAAGGGAGTCGGGGATCTGTTCAAGGAGGTTATTGATAAGGGGCTCTGTGCTGTGTGCGGGGCGTGTGTGGGGGATTGCCCGTACATGGTCTTTTACCGGGGGAAGATACGTATGCTGGACTTCTGCAACCGGACGGAGGGACATTGCTACGAGTATTGTCCACGCACTTTTACCGACATGGATGCCATCAGCGATAAAATACACGGCATGCCATACATCGGAGATGAGATCGGAACTGTCAGAAAAGTACTTATGGCCAGGGCCGGCGACGGCAAAACCAGGGCGAAAGCTCAGTACGGCGGCACCGTCAGCACGCTGCTGTCTCTGGCATTGGATAATGGCTTAATCGACGCAGCCATACTGTCCAAAAACACCGACGACAAGCTGCCCGCCGGATTTGTAGCACGCTCGCCTGTGCAGGTGCTGGAGGGAGCGGGATCCAATTACATGGCCTACCCTGCCCTGGAAACTTTGAACAGGATGCCCCGGGACAGTAAAGACAGGCTCGGCATCGTGGTTACGCCCTGCCAGGCTATCGCTCTGGCCAAAATGAAGGTAAGCCCGCCGTCCCAGCGCGTCAACATGGACAACGTGCGGCTATCTATAGGCCTTTTCTGTACCTGGGCACTGGCCTATGACAGGTTTTACGAGTTTATTAAGAACAACGTTTCACCCGCTAAGATCAAGAAGTTCGACATCCCGCCGCCCCCTGCCAACAGGTTCGATTTTTACATAGGCAAGGAGGTCAAGTCCTTCTCGCTGGATGAGATCAGAAAGTATAGAATGTCCACCTGCGCGTATTGCCTGGATATGACGGCCGAGTTCACGGATATTTCTGTCGGCTCGGTGGAGGGTATCGAAGGATGGAACACCGTGCTCGTCCGCACGCAAAGGGGCATGGATATTATCGATGATGCTCAGAAGAAAGGAAAACTCGAAATAAAGGAGTTGCCCGCGCAAAACCTGGTACACCTGAAAGAAGCCGCTTTAATTAAGAAGGCGCGGGCTGTACAAGCCATAGTCGAGAAAACGGGTGATAGAAACAACCTGATATACCTCGGTATATCCGATAAACTGAGGGAGAAACTGCTCGCCCACCGGGTAACACCGCAAGGAGGACATTAATATGCCGAATATAGATGTCGATGCCCCGGGCAGTAACCAGTTATTTATCGGCAATGAGGCCATGGCGCGGGGTGCGCTGGAAGCGGGAATCGGCTTTGCCTCCGCATATCCGGGGACTCCTTCTTCGGAGATTCTGGGCAGCCTTTCCGAAGTGGCCAAGAAACGTGATATCTACGTAGAATGGTCGGTCAATGAGAAGGTAGCCATCGAGGCCGGGGCTGCAGCATCGTTTGCCGGCATAAGGTCTCTGGTGGCCATGAAGATGAACGGTCTCAATGTTGTTATTGACTTCCTGTCTACTATAACGCTCAGCGGAATCGGCAAGAAAGGTATAGTTGTTATGGTGGGGGATGACCCCTCCGCCCATTCAAGCTCGAATGAGACGGATTCACGCCCGGTTGCCAAGTGGTTGGACATACCACTGGTTGAACCCGGTGATTTCCAGGAATCCAAGGACATGATGCCCTTCCTGTACGGTATAAGCGAGGAGTTCGGCACGATCTGCCTGCTGCGCAGCGTGACCCGTATCGCGCATGCCAGGGGCAATATCAAGCTGGGCGATATACCCAGGATCGAGCATAAGGCGCGCTTCGAACAGTACCTTGATCCTGCGGCGCCGATGCCCACACCCATAATGTGTATACCGGTTCCATTCAGGCACATGTTCCAGCATATGCGATTGGATAAAATAAGGGAGAAATTCGAGTCTTCGACATTCAACAAATATGTCGGTCCCGAGAAGCCGGACCTGCTGATCATCACCGCCGGTTCAGGCTGGTTGTATTCTCAGGATGCCGTAAATGCGCTCAAAGCCGAAAACAGGATCGGCATACTGAAGCTGGGCACGTTGTGGCCGCTGCCCGAGAAGCTGGTGAAATCCTGCCTCTCCAGAGCCGACAAGGTCCTCTTCATAGAGGAAACGGATCCCTTCCTTGAGGGCGCCGTGATGGAGTACGCCGCCGGTTTCTCCGCTGAGAGCAAACGCAATATGTTCTACGGCAAACAGACCCGGCACCTCAACGCCTGCGGTGAGCTGACACCGGACGCTGTTATAAAGGCCATCACCTCAGTCCTGGATATCAAATATGCCCCGCGGGATGCGGAATACATGAAGAAGGTTGCATCCGTCCCTCAGGATCATGTTATGGACAGGCTGCTGACGTTTTGCCCCGGCTGCCCGCACCGTGCCTCCTTCTGGTCAATCAAGAACGCGCTGGCCATGGATGGTCGCAACGGATTCGTCACGGGTGATATAGGCTGCTATACCATGGCTCTGGGCCCCGCGGGATTCTTTCAAACCAGGACTCACCAGTGCATGGGCGCTGGAGCCGGGCTGGCTAACGGCTTCGGACAATTGGGCAGGTTCGGCTTTGATCAGCCTGTGGTTTCAGTTGTGGGCGATTCCACTTTTTATCATTCCATTATACCGGCGCTGGTTAACGGGGTGCATAACCATTCTAATTTCACTCTGGTGATACTGGATAATGGGGCGACGGCCATGACCGGTTTTCAACCGCACCCCGGTACCGAGCTTACCGCGATGGGCGAACCCGCGGCGCAAATCAGCATGGAGAATATCTGCCGCGCCATCGGCGCACGGGTGGAGATCTGCGATCCATTTGATTTAAAGAATACCACGCGCACCGTGCTTGACCTGATAGAGCAAAATGAGGGGGCACGGGTAGCTATTATGCGGCGCAAGTGCGAATTGGTCAGGCAGAAGACAGAGAAAAAACCTTACAAGATGCGGATCGATCCTGAGAAGTGTCTGGGAGAGGATTGCGGGTGTAACCGGCTGTGTACGCGGGTCTTCCGCTGCCCCGGCCTGATCTGGGATCCCGTTGCAGGCAAAACCAAGATCGATGAGGTGATCTGCAATGCGTGTGGCGTTTGCGCCGACATATGTCCCGAAGGCGCGATCATCAAGGAGGCGGTAGCATGAACAAACTTCTCAAGGACCCCATCAACCTGGTGGTGGCAGGTGTCGGAGGGCAGGGCAATGTGATGGTCTCGCTGGTGATAGGCAACGCGCTGGTACACGATGGGTACTTTGTTACCATAGGAGAAACTTACGGCTCGTCACAGCGTGGCGGCTCCGTCATGAGCCATCTCAAAATCTCAGCGGAGAAGCAGTTCAGCCCGCTTATCCCGGAGGGTCAGGCAGACGTGGTGCTGGGCATGGAGCCGGTAGAGACATTGAGGGTACTTAAATCCTACGGCAATCAGAATGTGGTCACTGTGGTCAACCCGCGGCCGATTCACCCGGTTGATTTCACCGGCTCGGGCAGCGGGTACCCGGACATGGATTCCCTGATGGCACAGCTAAAAGCTATGTCCGCCAAAATGTACGTGGTAAATGCTACCGACGAGGCGCTCAAAATGGGTAATGCCATGCTGGCTAATATGATACTGATAGGCGCTCTGCTAAAAAACGGTCTGATACCACTCTCCGAGGATGCCCTCGTCCCGGTAATCAAGGATATGTTCCCTAAAGCTGTCACAGCCAATACAAAGGCGCTGAAGGCGGGCATCGATCTGGTTAGTATCCTGAAGTGATGATCTCAGTTGGGCAGGCTGATTTATCGAATTCAGGTGTGCGATGATAACAGCCTGCCCTGTATTAGTCCCATCATTTCGCTGCTTCGGCCTCCGCTGCTATCAGGATTCTTTCGATTTTCAGTCCTTTCATTTCTACCACGGTTATCTTCAGGTTCTTATACTTAAAATGCTCTCCCTGCTTGGGGATCCTTCCCATGTGGCTCATTACAAAGCCGGCCATAGTTTCATATTCTCCTGAGGGCAAATCGAGCCCCATCTCCTCATTTGCCTCTTCTATGCGCAGACCGCCATCTACCTCAAAGGTGTTAGCACCGACGGGCACTATATCCTCTTCTTCATCGGAGGTTCCAGCGTCGATCTCGCCGACTATCTCTTCGACCAGTTGAGTAATAGTGACCATACCTGCAACACCGCCAAATTCATCAACTACCAGGGCGACGGAATATTTATTGTCTTTCATTTCCGACAAGAGCGCACCCAGCGGCTTGGTTAGGGGTACAAAATAGGCGGGGCGCACAAGATCGTCTACCTTGTTTTCTGTCTGAATGGTGTTATTTGCCTGTGCCAGGATGATATCTTTCATATAAAGGATGCCTATTGCATTATCGGTGGTGCCATCGAATACGGGAAATCTGGTATGGGGGTTATTGCGATAAACATCAAGTAGCTGAGACAGAGTTGTCCCTTTCTTAATCCAGGTTATATCTACCCGTGGCGTTAAGACCTCTTTTACGGGCCTGTCGGCAAATCTGAAGACATTGTGAAGCATCTCAGCCTCTTCCTCTTCCCATACACCTTCAGCTTCACCGATGTTGATGGCGGTACGAAATTCCTCTGCACTGATCGTGAGTTTACGGGTTGATCCTTTTCTATCCGATCCGGTAAAACGTACTCCGATGTGATTGAGAACAAACACAAATGGATATAAGATAGTCGACGTTATCTCGGTGAAACGTGCTAACTGCAATGCTATTTTTTCGCCATAGCGGGCGGCAAGGCTTTTGGGAATAAGTTCAGCAAATACAAGTGTCAGGATGGTGACTGCTATTGTGGCAATGGCGGCGCCGAGATTCTCTCCCCACAATGCAACAGCCAGCAACGTGCCGGTTGTGGCTACTGCTGTCTCAAAAAAATTGATACACAGCAGCACGGTAGCCAGAAACTTTTCGGGTTTGCCGATAATCCTGGCCACTATCATGGCATCGGCACTCTTCCTTTCTATGAGGTGGGTGAGGCGAAGTTTCTGGATGCTGATGAAGGCGGTTTCAATGCTACAGAAGAGGGCAGCGGCCATCAGGCAGAATATAAATATGATCAGGTATAGGAGATAAACGTCATCCATACAATATTCATATTAATAAGATCGCTAATACGGCGTTATCTTTAGGTGAATCAATCTATCGTATTATACTGCGAAGCTTTCTAAACAGCGAGTAGCTTGGACACCTTCTTGAAGTCCACATTGCCGCCGCTGAATACGCAGACTACTTTAGCTCCCTGCGGGACAGGGACTCTATTGGATATGACGGCCGCCAGAGATGATGCGCCCGCCGGCTCGACCACTACTTTCAGCCTGCTCCAGGACAGATTCATGGCGTACATTATCTCATCGTCTGCCACCGTGATGATATCATCAACGTACTTGAGGGTGTGCTCGAGCGTTATCTGGCTGACGATCGGTGAGCGTATACCGTCGGCTATGGTCTGCGGCATATCGTGGAGAGTCTCCATTCTCTGACTGCGGTAGCTAATGTATATGCTTGATGCGTTGGCCGGACCTATGCCGAATACCTTGATACCCGGCTTCGATTCTTTGAGGGCCACGGCAACTCCCGCCAGTAATCCTCCTCCGCCGACCGGCACGGTTACGATGTCGACATCCGACAGGTCTTCCAGTATCTCCAGCCCCAGGGTACCCTGTCCGGCGATAATAAGTGGATCCTCGAAAGGATGTATCGGCTCCAGCTTTCTTTCAGCGGCCAGCGCGAAGGCCTTTTCGATGAGGGGCTCAACATTATTGAGGTCGCCGCCTGTGATCACCTCGGCGCCATACGCCCTGGCCGCATCTATCTTCGGCTGAGGCGTCCCGTCCGGCACAAAGATCACTGCAGGTATGCCCAGGCGTCCCGCTACATAGGCTGTGGCCTGGCCGTGATTGCCCGAGGAGATGGTGATGACGCCGCTCACCTTCTGCGACGCAAGCGTTTTTATCTTGTTGCTGGCCCCGCGCGCTTTAAATGAGCCCGTTTTCTGGAAACACTCAGCTTTGAACCAGAGATTCTTTGCGGCGGCGCTGTTAATAGATTGCGAAGATAATAATGGTGTCCGGTGTACGAAACCGGCGATATTTTCCCTGGCTGTTTTTATCTCTAATAATCCGACCATGCCCGCCTCCTTTAATTGAGGATTGGCAGGTATTTAACCGTAACCTGCCCCGCATGTCAATTTGACAAATAGAACAAATGTTCTTTATGATAGTAGAACAAATGTATCATTGTTCATGAATGCAGGAGGCGCACGATGTTAGGAGAATTGCATATCAAGAATTTCGCTGTGATACGGGATATCTCCATGCATTTTGTTTCCGGGCTGAATGTGATCAGTGGAGATGAAGGCACAGGCAAGTCGCTGCTGGTGGATGCGTTGAGTCTGCTGATGGGCGCCAGGGCGCCATCCGGCCTCATCCGCAGCGGAAGCAGGACCGCGCATGTCGAGACCATATTCTGGCCGTCCGAGGTTACGATCGGCTTGATCAGGGGGATACTTGAGGAGAGCGGTATCGAGCCAGAGGCCAACGGGATGCTGCTTATATCCCGCGACTTTCAGGAGGGAGGCCGGAGCATCGCCAGGGTCAACAACCGGGCGGTGCCGCTCTCGCTGCTGAGGCAAATAGGCCGACACCTGGTGGACATTCACGGCCAGATGGAATACCTGTCCCTGATGGATAGCGCCAATCAGCTGATGCTGGTCGATAAGTACGGCGAACTGGAAGGCGGGTGTAAAGAGGTCAGGAGAACAATCGAGGAATTGCGGGCTAAAGAGAAAACCCTTGGCGCTATGGAGCACAGGGAAAAGGACGGATACATCGACCTGCTCCAGTATCAGATCGATGAGATAGACGCCGCCGCGCTGGACGATATAGATGAGGACGCTCTGCTAAAGGAGAGGGATATTTATCGCAGAGCCGGCGCCATCAGCGGGGGTTGTCTGGATGCCTATGCAACTCTCTACGGCGATGACCGGTCTGTCTCCGTGCTCATGCACAAAGTTCTGACCTGTTTGCGGGGCATCAGCGCTGCCGATACGCGCCTGGCGGAGTTTTCGGAAGGGCTGGAGGGTGGATTGGCTGCCATCGAGGAGACGGCGCGGGAGTTGAGGTCTTATGCTGAAAACGTGGAGAGTTGTCAGGAAAAGCTGGAGGAGCTTGAGAATAAAATCGAGATACTTTCGGCGCTGAAACGTAAATACGGCAGCAGCATCGACGCGGTAAAGGCCTTCAGGGATAAGGCTGTATCCGAACTGCTGGAATTGCGGAACGGTAAAGAGACCAGGGCCAGGCTGGAGGTTGAAAGGGCTGAGCTGAAAGCTGAAGCGGGCCGGAAGGCTGAGAGACTCTCTTTGTGCAGGCGTAGCGCCGCGGAGAAACTGGTCAGGCTGGTCAACAGCGAGCTCGCCGACCTCGGCCTGGAATGGGCCAGGTTCGATATCGCGCTTTCGCGCCGGGAGGATGCTCAAGGGCTTTCAGCGGCCGGCGGCAAAGCATATGCCTACACTGGGGACGGCATCGATCGACTGGAGTTCCTGGTGGCCACCAATCCCGGTGAACCGGTCCGGCCCATGTCCGCCATCGCTTCGGGCGGTGAAACCAGCCGCATCGTGCTGGCTGTGAAGAGCGCGCTCAAGATCGCAGATCCCATACCCACGCTCGTCTTTGACGAGATAGACATGGGAGTGGGCGGCAGGAGCGCAGACTCCGTCGGCCGCAAGCTGGGCAGCCTGGCAGGCTTCCATCAGGTGCTGTGTATAACACACCTGCCGCAGATCGCCTGTTTCGGCGATATCCATTTCAAATTGAATAAGGTTATAGAGGGTGGCAGGGCGTCGAGCACGGTCGAGACAATTGAAGGGCAAGATAGAGTCAGGGAGCTGGCAGTCATGCTCGGGTCAGAGAGAAACGGCGGCGTGATGATGAAGGGCGCCGAGGCCCTGGTTAAAAACGCCGAGAAATGGAAGAGCGGCGCCAGGGAACTGGTCGCAACAGGAACCGGTCTGTAGGGGTATTGCTTTAACCAGGCCTTTAAGCGGCAGCACTTCATGACTGTCCCTTCTTTGCTCGCAGTGGCCGGCGTCAATAGGATTTCTTATATATACCTATGATGGACGATGTATCCAGCGGAACGGGGTGAAATTTTACCCAGGGCGCCGTCCTGAGGGCATTGTCGGCCAGCGCCTCGAAATCGGCTTCTTTAACACCGAGTGCGCGCAACCTTCGATCCATGCCGACTTTGTGCAGCCAGTTCTGCGTCGCTACTATACCGTCGCTGGCTCCGAACACGTTCTGCCCGAGCTTTTCGATACGCTCCCGGCGGGCTGGTAGGGTGAACTTCATCCATTCGATCAGAAGTGCTGCCAGCCCATCTCCGTGAGCCATATCGTAGATCGCGCTTAGGGCGTGCTCCAGTCCGTGCAGCGTCATGAGGCCCGTGCCGCCGCCCAGGCTGGAGAACTGCGAGCAGGCTATGGTGCTGGCCCAGGTCAGTTTTGAGCGTCCCTCGATATCGTCAAGCCTGTCCAAAACCTCCGGCAGCGTTTCGACTACTGTGCGCATAGACGCTTCACGCAAGCTGTCGTTGATCAGTGTGGATTCATGAGCTGTGACGTATGCCTCGACCAGGTGACAGAAGATATCCACTCCCCCCTGGGCTGTGGTCCTGGCTGGAACGGTTAAGGTCAGGGTCGGGTCGACGATGGATATGGCTGGATAAATGGAGGGATGCGTCAGCACCACTTTTTCGTGCGTTTCCCAGTTTGTAATGACTGCCCCGTTGTTGGCTTCCGATCCGCTGGCTGCCACCGTAGGTATGGCCACGATGGCAAGTGCTTTTATCTTACCATTGGCTTTACCCTGGCAGTATGAAAAGATGGGCTCGCCGCCCGCTGCGGCCAGGGCGATGCATTTGGATGCATCCATCACGCTTCCGCCGCCCAGGCCAATGATTATATCGGCTTTATTGTCCCGCGCAATCTTAGCAGCGGCATCGATTGTGGATGTGCGTGGATTCGGCTCCACTTTATCGAAGACAACCGCCGTGATGCCATTGGCAGCAAGCTCCCCGGACGCCTTCTCCAGCATGCCTGTGGAGCGCATGCTGCACGATCCTGTGACAAGCAGGGCGGTTTTCCCCAGGCGTGCCGCCTCCCTGCCGAGCTGCGCAAAACTTCCCTGACCTATGATGAACCTTATCGGCATATGGAATCTGCTTATGGACATATTAACCACCTCACTTTAATTGCTATATAATAATCTGCCTCGCCGGTTACACGGGCTGGCTGCCCTTTTTGGTCTGGTCCGCTGCCGCATTCTGAATATTATATCTCTCTTCCGCCGGCAGCATACAGCCGCTGACACAGGACTTTTTGCAGATGCCGTCGCAGGGTTCTATATGCACCGTCAGGTCCGCGCCGCTTAATTTTTCCCTTATAGCTTCGGTCATCTTCTCCGTGATTGCGTGGGAATCGCTAACCGTCATGGTTGGGTCAACCACGATATGCAGGTCGATGAAACGTACCGGGCCCGATTTTCTGGTACGGATGCGATGGATAGATCGCACGGTAGGATACCAGCTTTTAAGGTAACTGGATAGCCAGTATAGCTCATGGGCAGGGGGGCTGGTATCGATGAGATCTTTGGTGGCTGTTACAGCCAGATTAAAAGCAGCCCGCATAATCAGCATAGCTACCAGAATAGCTGCAGTCGGATCGATCCAGGTCAGATTTATATCAGGCCAGAGCCTGGCGCCGACCCAGATAATAGCCAGGCCTGCCAGCACGCCTGCCGAAGTCCAGACGTCGGTGCGCAGGTGCCATGCGTCAGCTATAAGGGCGGGCGAATCAGTCCTCTTCCCTACGGTAAAAAGAAGTCGCGATACGACTATATTGGCGACCATGGACAGCAACATCACAGCTATGCCCCAACCGATCGTTTCCAGCAGATGGGGAGCAATGAATTTTTGAATCGCTTCCACGACAATCCAAATGGCGGCTATGACGATCAGCAGTGCCTCGGCCAGTGCGGAGATGTCCTCGACCTTGCCATGCCCGAATGGGTGCTCTGCGTCAGGACGCCTGGCCGAGATTCGTACGGCGAAAAAAGCTATGATCGAGGCTATTAGATCCATCGATGAATGCGCCGCCTCGGACAGTATCGAGATGGATCCCGTGAGCGTGCCGGTCACCAATTTCAGGATAACCAGTACGCTGTTGGATATCACCGACAGCATCGCTACTGAAGTTTTCTGTTTCTGAATATCCATTTTTAAATTAATAAGACCCCGTGGAACCTGTGTTCCTACGGAGTCATTATCCGTTGCTTTTGGCCAGACCGCGTCATATATGCCCGGCAGCGTCTGTTGCAGGCTTGCACATTATAAGGACATACATAATTTCCAGTCAAACTGCATGAGTGTATAGCGCCTGTTGTAACTGCTGTCGGTATGGGGCGGTCATTTCATAATGATGCGGGGACTGGTATAATTTGATAAATTTGAGGTGTCATTGTCAGTGCGATGAATATAACGATTGAAAATATAAGCCGGCTGAGCTATTTTAACGGCGTTGATAACGACAGGCTGGCAGGTTTGCCGTCACTCTTCAACAGCAAGTCTTTCATCAAAGGGCAGACCATCGTATCCGAAGGGGACAAACAGGAAAACCTTCATTTCGTCAATATGGGCGTGGTTAAGATATACAAGACCTCTTCCGAGGGCAAGGAGCAGATAATCAAGATCGTCCGGCCGGGCGAGTCTTTCAGCGATGTGGCGGTCTTCGGGGACAGCTTCTGTCCTTACAGCGCCCAGGCCCTGGGCAATACTACAATAGTTTACTGGATTCATAAGAATGACCTTTTGCCTGTCATGGAGAAGAACTGGAGGATTGTATGCAATGCCCTGGAGATTCTTTCCGAGCAGGCACGTTTGTTGTTGATCTTGGTGGAAGACCTGTCTTTTAAAAATGTTACCGGGCGGGTTGCCAAGATACTATTGCAGAATGCCGTCCCCGGGCCTGAAGGTTATCAAAGATTAACTCAGTACGAGATGGCCGCCATGGCGGGAACTGCCAGGGAAGTCGTAGGCAGGTCTCTTAAAAACCTTGAGGACAGCGGCGCCATCAGCCTCGAGAGGCATCGCATCGTTATCAAGGATAGAAGCTACCTGGACAGACTGGCCGGCTTGAACTGAGGTGATGTAGGTCACATTATACTGCACAGTAAAGAGCTAAAATAATTTAAATAGTTAATAGTCTATCTGAGGAGAAGAACCTATTGCCCATAATGCCCATCATTGACTATGCCAAGTGCGATGGATGCGGCCTTTGCGTTCTGGTGTGCAAATGCGGCGCCCTGGTACTGAATGACAATACCGTGACTATAATCGAAGTTGACAACTGCGGATGGTGTACGGACTGTGAGCTTGTCTGCGCCACAGGCGCAATTCGATGTCCGTTTGAAATTGTCGCCCTGGAAACCTGACAGCGGCCCCTGCCAGCCTCTCGGGTTTATCTGATAATAAAATCCTGATATTTGCCCCCGCAACCTTTTTGCCATCCGGTACGTTTTACTATTTGCGACCTAAGTCGCTTACCGGCTGTGCGGCCCGGGTTATGATAACAGAGCACTGAGAAGGTTGAGTGTTTAGAGATTTTAGTTGAATTATTGCATTCCGTTAAGTCAGTGACGGCGGAAGGAGTTTATTGATATGGCTAAGTTAAAGCAAGATGTAAAGACTATGGAAAAAATGGATGTGGGGTGGAATTTAACGGAACTGGAACGCAGCCAGAAATCTGGTGAGTCAGCTTTTATCAAAACTGATATCGAGGACGTCGTTTTTACAGACGACAGGAAAGGAGCCGATTACTCCGAGGATTCGGTCAGCCTTTATATTGCTGAGTGCAGTAAGACTCCCCTGCTCACATCGCGGGATGAGAAGATATTGAGCAGCCGCATGGAGATGGCAAACTATTTGTCCCACGTGGAAAAGCAATTGCCCGCCGTGAATTCAGGGAAAGCACGCGAGGTGGATATCATGCGATTCATGATATCACGCCTGGCGATTCATGGAAGCCTGATGGAAAGGCTGCTTAAACATTACCGGTCGACCGGGGCCGCCACACTGTCGATGAAAGTGTCTGACAGCGCACTGAGATTACATATAGACGATGTGATCAGTGAGGAGACGGTGCAATTCGCGGCCAAATCCGCTCGCGTTGAAACGGAAGACGCTTTGCAGGACATAACCGAGCTTTCCATAGTCTCGCGTCTGATACCATGGCAGATAATAGACGGCTATCGTGAGTTTAAGACCGTTGCCGAATTGAAAGAAGCGTCTACTAAAACGGAATTCGCCAGGTATCTCGATTCCGTGAACCAGAAGCTCAGGGAGCATTTTGCAGCCCTGAAGAAATCCGGTCATGAAGCTGCCGAGCATATGATCAAGGCTAATCTCAGGCTTGTCCTGAGTATGGCCAAGAAATACAGGGCGCGCGGAATGCCGCTTTCCGATCTCATCCAGGAGGGCAACATAGGACTGATGCGCGCCGTTGATAAATTCGATTACAGGCGCGGGTTTAAGTTCAGTACCTATGCCACCTGGTGGATCAGGCAGGCCATCAACAGGGTGATATCCGACCAGTCGAGGACTATCCGCCTGCCGGTGCACACCGTGGAGACCATCACCAAGATGAATAACGCTCGGCAAAAGCTGCTGCAGAAGCTGGGACGAAAACCGACCAGCGATGAGATCGCCACCGAGATGGGGGTCGAAACTGATAAGATAGACTGGCTGGTGAGTATTCTGTACGCTGAGCCGGTATCATTGGATATCCCCATCGGCGACGATGAGAGCCAGTTGAGCGACTTTATTCAGGATGAGGTTAATCCTGCGCCGGAGGATGAGGCGGCTAACAGCATGCTCAGGCAGCAATTCAGAGATGTTCTGTCATCGCTGACCGACCGCGAGCGCAAGATCATAGAGATGCGCTATGGCCTGGATAATGAACAGGGGTTAACATTGAAAGAGGTCGGGCACGAGTTCGGCCTGACGCGCGAAAGAATCCGGCAGATAGAAAAGGAAGCGCTGGCCAAGCTCAGACACCCCAGCCGCAGCCGCAAACTGATCGACTATTTAGCTTAAGCATTCGGTTGTTAAACACTTGCAACACTCGCAGCGTTTGTAATGCTGCGAGTGTTTGTTTTATGCTTAGTTGGCAAGAAAAAGACCGGTAATTATATTAATGTGTCTATGGGTACCTGTATTCTCGTCGTTGAAGATGACGATACGCTGAGGGAATTGCTCCGTTATAACCTGGGAAAAGAAGGTTACAGCGTAGTGACTGCAGTGGACGGAGCCGAAGCGGTGGAGAAGTACCGTAGTAGCAAGCCGCAGTTAATCATCCTGGATATTATGCTGCCGCGCATGAGCGGGACAGAGGTTTGCAGGATAGTCCGCGGAGAATCGCAGGTACCCATTATCATGCTTACGGCAAAGGCGGAGGAAGTGGACAGGGTGGTGGGGTTTGAGCTGGGGGCGGATGACTATGTCACCAAACCCTTCAGTATGAGAGAATTATTATCCAGGATCAAAGCCGTGTTGAGACGTTCTGAAGCCGTAAAAGACGCAGGGACGGCTGCCGCCGGAAGAAGTGGATTTCTTGAGGCCGGCGATATAACGATCGATCTCAAGAAGCACGAAGTAAGCAGGAGCGGAACAAAGGTGGAGTTAAATCCCAAGGAATTTGAGTTACTTGTATTGCTTCTGAGCAATCGCGGGCAGGTTATTAGCAGGGAGCAGATATTGAGAAAGGTATGGGGTTATGACTTCATTGGAAATGACAGGACGGTCGACGTTCATATGCGGTGGATGCGTCGCAAGCTGGAAACGGATCCGGATAATCCGCAGTACCTGCACACAGTGCGAGGATATGGGTATAAATTTGCCGGCTGATTGCGGGTGGTCCGAAAATGCCTGATACAGGATATTTGTATCTTTTATCATTGATTGATGAGGGCATATTTGTGCTTGGCGAGCGCCGCGAGATCCGATACATGAACCAGGCCGCCGCGCGCATATTCGGCATTGAAGACGATAAAAGTGGGAATACGTCGTTTATCGAGGCCGTCAGGGACTATGAATGCGACGCCCTTGTGAAGAAATGCATCAGTACCGGCGTTCCGCAGACTGCAGCGGTCAAGATTCGCGGAAAAAACCAGTACCTGGATTTAAAGGTCTGCCCCGGCGCTGAAACCGGCAGCTATATCGTAATTGTGAAGGACCTTAGTGAGAAGCGCCATCTGGAAGAGATACGCAGGGATTTCATATCCAACGTGTCGCATGAGTTTCGCACCCCCATTTCCTCTATTAAACTGATTGCTGAAACACTGGACGATGGAGCACCGATAGATGGTGAAGTTTACAAGGATTTCCTGCAGAAAATAAATGTGGAGGCCGATAAACTGGCTCGTATGACTGATGAGCTGACAGAGCTTTCCAGGCTGGAGAATAGTGAGCAGGCGCTGATAAAAGATACACTGAAAATAGATATATTGGTTCAACAGGTGGTGCAGCGCTTACAGGCGCAATCGGACAGGAAAGAGTTGACGCTGAATCTGGATGTCGAACCGGAGCTGCCCGATCTTATCATCGATCAATACAGGATCGAGCAGGTGTTACTGAATATCATCCATAACGCCATCAAATTCACAGCGTCCGGCGGTTCGATATCAATTGCCGTGAAAAAACAGGGCAATGAGATACTGTTTGCCGTGAGCGATACGGGCATTGGAATACCGGCCGACGAACTGCCGCGCATTTTCGAGCGTTTCTATAAGGTTAACAAGGCCAGGGATGATGAGGGGACAGGTCTGGGGCTGGCCATATCGCGCCATATTGTGACTGCTCACGGCGGCAAAATATGGGTGGAAAGTGTTGAGGGCAAAGGATCGGCCTTCTTTTTCACGCTTCCAATGGACTTCTGAACCCTGCATCGCAGGTTTTAACACAAATTTAACATTGGATTAACGCTTCCTTTATATAGTGGATATAGACTTAATTTAGTGGCAAACACTTATGCCGCTAAAATTATTTATTAGAAGGAGAATACCTTGAGTAAATGGAGTAAAAACTGGTTTGCAGGCGTGGTTGCAATCCTGATAGCAGCAGTTGCGCTCGCAGGTTGCAGCTCTCCGTCAGTCAGTCCTGCGGCTTCGACGGAAACGCCGGCGAAGTCAATTAACCTGAATGGAGCGGGCGCTACCTTTCCTGCTCCCCTTTACACCAAGTGGTTTGATGAGTATAACAAGATTACCGGTGTAAAGGTCAATTACCAGCCCATCGGATCGGGTGGTGGCATCAGCCAGATCACGGAAGGGACGGTTGATTTCGGGGCTACCGACGGGATCATGACCGAGGCGGAGTTGATCAAGGCGGAGTCAAAGAATGGCCCTATAATGCATATACCGATGACCAGCGGTTCCGTCGCAGTCATATATAATCTGTCGGGTATCGGATCCGGCCAGCTTAAGCTCACCGGCGACGTACTGGCCGACATCTACATGAAAAAGATCACCAAATGGAACAATCCGGAAATAGCCTCGCTTAATCCGGATTTGAAATTGCCAGATGCGGCCATAGCCGTTGTGTTTCGCTCGGACGGCTCGGGCACAACTTACATCTTCACCAATTACCTGTCCAAGGTCAGCCAGGACTTCAAGGCAAGCATCGGCAATGCCAAGGCTGTCAAATGGCCCGGCGACATAGGTGGACAGGGTAATGCCGGCGTGGCAGGGCAGGTCCAGCAGATCCCCAACTCCATTGGATATGTGGAGCTGGCCTATGCCGAACAAAACAAACTGGCATGGGCGAAGCTAAAGAACTCAGCTGGCAACTTGATCGAACCTTCGCTGGAGGCGACCACCAAGGCGGCCGAGGGCGTGTCGCTGCCGGACGATATGAAGGTAATGCTGACCGATTCGTCCAATCCGGAAGCGTATCCCATCGTTGGATTTACCTGGATACTGGTATATGCCAATCAGAAGGATAAGGACAAGGGAGAAGCCCTGGCTAAAATGCTCTGGTGGGCGATTCACGACGGTCAGCATTATACCAGCGCGCTTAGCTATGGCAGCCTGGCAAGCACGGTGGTGACCAAGGCCGAAACGGCTATTCTCTCTATTAAGTACCAGGGACAGCCTTTGATCACCCGCTGACCGGGCGGTATTCAAGCAATATAATATGGAAATGCGGGAAGGGTTTACCTTTCCTGCATTTCCGCATTGTCCGGTTTATAATAAACGGTTGAAAAATATGGATAAGTGCAGACCTGATACATCACTCACGGCAGCCAGAAGCGATACTGGAAGCGTAGTGCCGGCGCGTGTCGGCGATAAAATCTTTTCCCGTCTGACACTATTTTTCAGCGTTTTAATGGTGGCAATACTGATCGCACTTCTTGTAGCGCTTGGTATCGATGCATGGCCGGCCATCCAGAAGTTCGGGCTTTCATTCATTACGTCCATCGAATGGGATCCGGTCAATGAGGTGTTCGGCGCCCTGCCGGCGATCTACGGCACGCTGCTGACCTCTCTGATCGGCCTTTTAATCG
>JAFGHL010000104.1 GCA_016930155.1 Dehalococcoidia bacterium
ACTATTAAAATCTATATCAAGGATAGCGGTATAATGTTTTGCAAGGTCTCTCTAACTCAAAACCGACAAATCAGAGACAGTAACGCATAGGTGGATTGTCTTGATTTATCGGCCGTCTCCAAATATACTTAAAGCACAGCAGACAGGATTGAGTCGAATACGGAGGTGAAACCGTGGCAGAAGTTGAGATCGGCCTGATCGTGGATTTCTTCGCCCGGCCTGTGGTGGCGGCGGTCGAGCTGACGGGTGAGCTCAAGGTAGGCGATAAAATTCACATCAAGGGCCACACCACCGACATGGAGGTAGTAGTAGACTCCATGCAGATACATAACCAGAGTGTTCCGACCGCTAAAGCCGGCGACGCTATCGGGATCAAGGTCTCAGACAAGGTGCGGCACGGCGATAAGGTCTACAAGGTAGTTGATTAGCAGCTAAGAGCCAAAGCTCTTGATCAGGTTGGCCATCTCGATCGCGCTGTTAGCGGCTGCGAACCCTCTGTTGCCTTCCTTGGCGCCGGCCCTTTCAATGGCCTGCTCCAAGTTGTCAGCGGTAATGATGCCCTGTATGACCGGCATGCCGCTGTCGAGGCTCAAACGTGAAATGCCGCGGTTGACTTCCGCGGCTACGTATTCAAAATGAGGAGTACCACCCCTTATAACACACCCCAGGCAAATAATAGCATTGTATTTGCCCGTTTCGCTCATTTTCTTGGCCGCCAGGGGTATCTCCATGCTGCCGGGCGTCCAGGCGATATCTATATCCTGCTCGTTGACGCCATGCCTCAGCAGCGAGTCCCGGGCGCCTTCCAGCAGCCTTCCGGTAATAATCTCGTTGAAGCGCGAGATCACGATGCCAAATTTTAGTCCCTTGCCTGACAGCATACCCTGGTAATTCTTAGACATCTAAGACCTCCTCGGTTAATTCCCCTGCGTTAATCGTCGATTGCTAACAGGTGCTCCAGCTTATCCTGTTTGGTTTTCAGGTAACACTTGTTGTACTCGGTTGGCTCGGAAATCAGACGGATGCTTTCGACAACCTTCAGGCCGTAGCTCTCCAGGCCGATGATCTTTTTGGGGTTATTCGTCAGCAGGCGTATATCATGCAGACCCAGGTCAGCCAGTATCTGAGCTCCGATGCCGTAGTCTCTTAAATCGGCTTCAAAGCCCAACGCGATATTTGCCTCCACGGTGTCCAACCCTTGATCCTGCAACTCGTACGCCCTTAACTTGTTATGCAGCCCTATGCCGCGGCCCTCCTGCCTCATATAAAGGAATACGCCTCTACCTTCCCCAGATATCATGTTCATGGCCATCTGCACCTGGTCCCCGCAATCGCATCGAAGGCTGCCAAAGACGTCGCCTGTCACACATTCGCTATGAACGCGGACGAGAACCGGTCGGCCGTCGGCTACGTCACCCTGCACCAGCGCCACGTGTTCGTCGGTATCCACAGTGCTCTTATAGGCCATGATGGTGAAATCACCGTACTTGGTAGGGAACCTGGCCTCGGCCACCTTTTGTACGAGCTTTTCGTACTTCCTCCTATATGTTATCAGGTCGGCGATGCTGACGATCTTGATGCTGAACTTCTCCGCCAATTTTTCAAGCTGCGGCAGCCTGGCCATAGAGCCGTCCTCGTTGAGTATCTCGCAGATGACGCCGGCCGGGTAAAGTCCGGCCATCCTGGCCAAGTCAACGACCGCCTCGGTGTGACCGGCACGCACCAGCACACCACCCTCCCTGGCCCTGAGCGGGAACATATGGCCCGGACGGGCGATATCCTCCGCCTTCGTCCTGGGATCCAGCACCGCCTTCACCGTAGCGGACCTGTCGAAAGCCGAGATGCCGCTGGTGGTCTTGTTTTTTGCCTCAATCGACACGGCGAATGCAGTAGTGAATTTGGACGTGTTCTCCTGTACCATAGGCGGGATCTGCAATTCATCCAGCCTCTTGCCTATGATAGGCAGACATATAAGACCGCGGGCATGAGCCGCCATGAAATTGATCAACTGGGGGGTGACCTTCTCCGCCGCTATTGCCAGGTCGCCTTCGTTCTCCCTGTTTTCATCATCGACAATGATTATGAACTTGCCGGCAGAGATGTCTTTAATAATGTCGGGTATCGGTGATAATGCCATTGAGTTTACCTCGCTTTCAGATAATCATACTGGTCCAACAAGCTGATTATACCCCCTTGCTTGCCGGGATGGTAAAATTTCTCGATATATTTAGCGATTATGTCAACCTCCAGGTTGACCTTATTTCCCTGCTTTAACGTTCCCAGATTTGTCTTTTGCCTTGAGTAAGACACCAGGGATACGGAAAACTGCGCGTCATTGCATTCGATAACCGTCAGGCTGACGCCGTTCACGGCTATAAAACACTTCCTAACCAGGTATTTCAATATATCTTGGGGCGCCCCGACACTCATAATGACAGCCTCGCCCTCCGGCGCCATTGACGCAACTTTGCCGACGGCATCCACATGTCCCTGCACAAAATGCCCGCCGAAGCGTCCCTGAGCCGATAGCGCACGTTCCAGATTAACCTGATCGCCAACATGCAAATCCCCGATGTTAGTCAGCCTTCTGGTCTCGGGCATAATCTCCACGGTAAACGCATCCTTTGCGATATTGATCACCGTCAGGCAAGCTCCATTGACGGAGATGCTGTCTCCCGGAGATGTCCCGGCCAGCACATCCCGGGCCTTTACAGACAGGCTTTTTGCATTGAGTTTCTGTGTAAAACCGACCTCTTCTATGATCCCGGTAAACATTTATTAGTCCTCAGGTATATCCGCTGATTAGTAGTTCGTTGCCGAATTTTTCAATCCTTATATCCTTCAGTTGCAGAGCGTTCTTGACCCTATCCACGCCACGGCCGCCGACGGCAGTTTTGGCCTCTGCACCACCTATTATAATCGGCGCGACAAAAGCCAGCACCTTATCGACCAGATGATGATCGAAAGCATAGCCCAACAGCCTGCTTCCGCCCTCGATCATGACCGTGGTGATCTGCCGCTGGCCCAGCGCTTTTAAGAGCTCAGCGATATCGATTAAACCCCTTTCTGATTTGAGCACCATGTATTCCGTGCCTTCCCGACTAGCTTTAAGTATCTCCCTGTTAAACTCCCCTTCCGCCACCGCCACCAGCGTTTTGCCCGGCTCTGAGAACACCCTGGCCGTATCCGGAACACGGCCCTTGCCATCTACAATCACCCTCAGCGGCTGCAGCCTGGCCAGTCCGCACCTGCCGCTATATCCGCGCGCGGTCAACTGTGGATCATCGGCGATTATAGTTTCGGCGCCGACCATAATAGCGTCGACCCTGTGTCTCTGCCCGTGTGCATAGTTGCGCGCTTCCTCGCTGGTAATCCACTTGGAATCGCCTGTCCGGGTCGCGATCTTGCCATCCATACTCATAGCGAACTTAGCTATAACAAAGGGAAGGCCTGTTTTAATATATTTGAAATAACCTTCGTTGATCTCCCTGGCTTTCTGCTCGTACTCCCCGATATTCAGCTTAATGCCCGCCTTTTCAAGGCATGTAATACCCTTGCCTGAGACCAGTGGATTGGGATCGGCCACTGCGATATTGACCTCTGAGATTCCGGCATTAATAATGGCCTCGGTGCAAGGAGGTGTTTTGCCATGGTGGCAGCACGGCTCGAGAGTAACATACATGGTCGCTCCCCGCGCCATCTCGCCCGCCTGATTAAGCGCCATGATCTCGGCATGCTCCATACCGGGCTGCTGGGTATGCCCCAGACCTACCACCAGCCCATCCCTTTCGATCACAGCTCCCACCGCCGGGTTCGGGCTGGTGTAACCCAGCGCCAGCTCGGCAAGCGAGAGGGCATACGCCATGAAATCAATTGGACGGCTCAGCATATCACCGTATCCTGTTATTGAACCATCAGTATAATCAGATAAGATGAGATTTTCTCTCGGATGCGGGAAATCGATGCAGGTTCAAATACCACTCAATTTTAACATCACCACTTTCCCATAGCAAAAGGACCGGCTTCCTTATGCAACGCATAAGGAAGCCGGTCGCTCTCAAGTAAGGCTCAGTTTATTTCGTAGACCATTGTGATGGTCACCTGGAATTCCAGTTCTCCGGCGCTGATGGGGGTGGGAGCTGCGGCCGCCGAATCCATAGCGGTGTATTTCATAGCGTAATTACCGACCATGGGTGGTGTGTAACTGGTGTCCTCGGATATATACAGCACCTTGCCCAGCCTGGTACCGGATGCCTGTGAAATCTGCCTGGCCTTTTCCATCGCGTATTGCACCGCTTTTTCGCGAGCTATCTTGTAGAAGGGAGTGGGGTCATCAACTGTAAAATTGATACCGTTAATCCTGATGAGGTCTCCACCGGCCACTACGGCCTTATCGATAATTGAGCCCGCCTTGTTGATATCCCTGATCTTGCAGGTGACCGTATTGGTGACCCTGTAGCCTATCACGACATAAGTGTCCTGATTGTCGTCCCAGCGCGTGACCTGCTGGATATTATACTGGCTTGTCTGGATGTCCTTCTCAGCGATGCCGTTGTCTTTGAGCATCTGCATGACGCTGCTCATAGCGTCGATGGCATCTTTCTGCGCCTGAGCCACGGTTTTTTGCTGTGATTCTACGCCGAGGGTCAGTACTACCACGTCGGGCGCTGCGGTCGTTTTGCCCAGGCCGTTTACCCACAGGCCGATATTTTGCTGGCTTACGATAATCCCGCCCGAACCAACGTTTGTACCTGCCGTGGCCACACCCCCCTGATATGCTATCGACGGTGAGGGGGAGCATCCCACCAGGGATACCGTGACCAACATGATTGCCGCCAGAATGATTACTGTTCTCCTCATTTTACTGAATACCTCCTGAATAATAATATGCTGTATACACGACTGTTATACAGAATCAAATGCAAAACGAAACAGGTGTGTAAAAAGTTTATCCTGTTAGCACAAACATAGCTTATAGCATATAATTATCCAAATCAAATGTCAGGAATGCGTAATTGAAGGTATTAAGAGAGTTCATCTTCACCCTGTTGATCGCAGCCATTATCTTTTTTGCTCTGCAGATCTCCATCAAGAGCTTTGAGGTTTTCAATATTTCGATGCTCCCCACCTTCCGGGAAGGCGACCTGATCATAGTTAACAAGCTGAGCTATGCCTTCGGCGGCCAGCCCCACCAGGGAGATGAAATAGTCTTCTATGAACCCGGCAATGTATCCAAACCTGCGTTCGACCCATTTTTTTCCCAGCACCCTTCATGCTTCATCAAAAGGGTGATAGCTGTGCCCGGAGATACAGTCGAGATCAGGGATAAAGCGGTCTTCGTAAATGGTGTGAGGCTGGTGGAGCCTTATATCCGGGAGGCGCCCAGCTACTATATGCCCATGCGGGATATACCGGGGGGCCAGTACTTCGTGCTGGGCGACAACCGTAACCACAGCAACGATTCCCATACCGGCTGGCTTGTGCCTGCTAACGATATTATCGGCGAGGTCTGGTTCCGCTACTGGACGGCGGATTATCCCAACATCCGGCTGGTTATGATACCCGTATTCATCCTGATTGTGGGTACACTGGTCGTCGTTATGATCGCGGACGCATCGCGCAGCAGGCGCTCCTGACACCAGGCCCGCTGATCAATCCTGCTGACCCGCTATTGTAGCTGTCACCATATAATCCGGATTTGTCCTGTCGGGCACAACCGCCCTGAAGCCGGTCTCATATAAGGGATATAGAATATCGGGCGTGGGATCAACATCAGCCTTTATATCGCTGGTCGCCGCCTGCCCCGCAACAGTGATCTTGATCCATACCTCGATATCCCTAGCACGGATGGGCACTTCTCCCATATTGATCACTTTCCCGCTGATAACCGTACGGAAAACCGAGGGCTGGGGTTCCTCCGTCTTCATGCTGTCACCAGCCACGCTTACAGCGGACACGCCTTGAGATAGTCCGATATCGAAATTATCTTCCACCGAGATGGACTCGTTATAAGATGCATCGACCGACCTGACCTTGAAATAGTATCGCTGTTTCGTTTTCAGGTCTGTGAGCTCGACGATGTGCTGATTTACCATGGCCTTCTTCTCGTCCGTTAGATATATCCTGCCATCATCGGTCCTCCAGATAACCTGGCTGGAAGAAGGCTCATTGGTGCTCCATTTTATAGCGACCGAATTGTAGGAGATATTTTCAGCAGTGATATTGCTGATGATCGGAGCTGTACTATCCGGGATAATCAACTCCTGTGTATCTGCATTGGTAGTGTTGTCCACAACCGCTGTAACCGGCTTCTTTTCCATCATCTGCATAAGGTAGTAGACACCCCCTCCGGCCAGAAGTACGACCACGAGCAGGGTTATCAGCGGCCACACCCATGATCTTTTAGGCGCGTCCCTCTGTTCGTCATCGCTCACTACCTTATTGTGGCTCTGCGTGACATGCGCCGGCGTCCACGACAGAAGCTGCCCGCATTTGCGGCAGGCTTTCTCGCCCACAACCACGGGCGAATGGCAGTAAGGGCAATAGTATTGCTGCATTATTTACATCTTACTAAATATGAAAGAATTTTGCCTGCCATCAGACGAAAATCGAGTGTAATGGAATTGACAGGATATCGGCTCAAAGGCTACAATATCGTTCGCGCCGAGGTAGCTCAGTCGGTAGAGCAGTAGACTGAAAATCTACGTGTCCCCAGTTCAATTCTGGGCCTCGGCACCACTTTTAGACCGGCCCGGGCCGAAGTGGCGGAATGGTAGACGCGGCAGTCTCAAAAACTGTTGAGGGGCAACTCTCGTGTCGGTTCGAGTCCGACCTTCGGCA
>JAFGHL010000105.1 GCA_016930155.1 Dehalococcoidia bacterium
AGAACTGGTGCAGGAACTACAAAAAAAGGAGGAAACCCGTCAGACTGTTCTAACCTGTTCTGTCCAGTCGTAGGGGTTCACTCCAGTGGGTGGCTATAATTTATAGCCCAGTTGCGCTGAAATCATATCCGCCCGTGCCTTTATTCGTAATACTAATTCCTCACGTGAAATCTGTGCAAAACTCTCTGTGCCGCCACTGATACTCAATGCCGCAACTACAGAATTCGTATAATCATATATGGGTACAGCTATGCACATTATCCCTTCAAGAGTCTCTTCCTCATCAAGAGAATACCCGTGCTTGCATATTTCGTAAAGCGCCTTTTTGAGCATCTTGATATCTGTAATTGTATTATCATTATATTTGATTAATTCATTTCTATTTACTATTCGATCGATGACTTCGTCTGAGGAAAACGCCAATAGGAGCTTACCAGAGGCTGTTGAGTGGATTGGCATGGGCCAACCTATCCCCGGTACTACTAGAAACGAAGAATGTGGTTCAATCTTCTCAACAATTATTACTCGATCACCACTTAAAATTGATAAATGAACTGCAGTATTGAGTTCCTCAGAAAGTTGTTGCATAAAGATCCTGGCTGCAACCCGGATATCTCTTATGCGGACCCATCTCAATCCTAATTGAAAAGCTTTTATGCCGAGACGATATCTACTATTTTCTGTGTTTTGTTCAATTAATCCTTTTGCTTTAAGAGTACGAAGCAAAATATATATTGTACTTTTAGGTAGTTTTAAATCTCGACTAAGTTCGGTAACACCTAATTCTTCATTGTTACAAAAAGACAATAAAATATCAGCAGCCTTAGCAGCCGAGCTATTAAGTCTCTCTTGTTTTTTCCCATCATCCATTGACACTACAACCTTTTTCCTCATACCTAGCTATATTATAGCAATTTGCATATTTTATGCATTTTAGCTTTATCTATCCGAGCAACATTATAGAATATTATTAAGTTAATATTAGTACCAGATATTTTAACTATGACAATTGATTAAGATAACTTTGCTATACGATTGGTGAAAATGATATTCGGTCCATGAAAATAGACCGCACATTATTAGCAATATTCGCAGCCCTTGAGCAGTGCTGCCTTATTCAGTTCGAGCTGCCGTTTGTCTTTGGAAAGCATCTGGTTGAGTACCTTGATGATGCTGGATGTGGTGGCGACGTCCGTATTGGCGAGGACGGCGCCCAGCGCGATCAGGTTGCCTACCGACTCGTCGCCGAGCTCTTTAGCCACTTCGACGGTCGGCACGTAGACTACCTTGACATCGTGTCGCTTGGACTTTGTTTTTATCAGCGAGGTGTTGACCACCAGCAGACCGCCCGTCTTGACCGTAGGCTCAAGCATCTTCATGGCGGCCGGGTTCATGGCCACACCGATATCGGGATGGGTGATAAAAATGGAGCCGATCCTTTCATCCGAGATATTCACGAAGCAGGAGCACATCCCTCCTCTCTTTTCACCGCTGTAATATGGCAGCCAGGTGGTCTCCAGGCCCGCTTTGAAAGCTGATTCCATCAGCAGCCTGCCTATGAAGAGCAGGCCCTGTCCGCCGAATCCTGAGATGGTTATCTCCCAGTTCAACTCCTGTCTCCCTTCTTGAGCTCGGCAACCCCGGGTAAGACCTTGAATTCACCCAGGGGAAACTGAGGTATCATGTTGTCTGTCATCCACTGGGGCGCTTTCACCGGCTCCACTCTCCAGTTGATGGGGCACATGGAGAGTATCTCAACCATGGCGAAGCCCAGGCCGGCGAGCTGCGTGCGGAAGGCCAGCTCAACGGCCTTCTTGGCCTTGCGCACGTTGGCCGGAGTATTCACAGCCACCCTGGCGATATAGGCGGGGCCGTCCAGTGTGGCCAACATCTCACTCATCCTGATAGGGTAGCCCGACTGCTCGGCGATGCGGCCGCCCGGTGTGGACGCCGTGTACATGCCCATCAGTGTAGTGGGAGCGAGTTGTCCGCCGGTCATGCCGTAAGTGGCGTTATTGGCGAAGATGATGGTGATCTTCTCTCCCCTGGCGGCAGCATGCACGATCTCGCCGGCGCCGATAGAAGCCAGGTCGCCATCGCCCTGTATGGCAAAAGGCACCAGGTCCGGCCTGCAGCGCTTGATGGCCGTGGCTACACACGGCGCACGCCCGTGGGGCGCCTCCATGCCGTCGACCTTGAAATACTCATAGGCGGTCACGGTGCATCCGATGGAGCCGATGCATATGGCCCGCTCCAGAAGGTCCAGCTCCTGCAAAGCCTCGCCCACCAGACGTTGAATAATGCCGTGGCCGCATCCAGGGCAGAAGTGCGTGGGCCGGTCGACCATTATATCCGGCCGGGTAAAGATCACATTATCGTAATCGCTCATGTCTGCTTGGCTCATATCTCTCACTACATCAATAAATCGATGGCCTCGAATATGGGATCGGCCTCCAGCGGAACACCGCCGTAGGTATTCACCAGCTTTATCTCATTCTGGTTTCCCACCGCTATCCTGACGTCCTCCAGCATCTGGCCCCCACTCATCTCGGCCACCACGAACTTGCAGCCCTTTTCTGCAAGGTCGGCCAGCGGCTGATATGGGAAGGGGAACACCGTGATGGGACGGATGAGACCCACGCGGAGCTTCTTATTGCGGGCCGTCTTCATGGCGCTGATGGCGGACCTGGCTGCGCTGCCGTAAGCAACCAGTATGATATCCGCATCCTCTATATTGAGGGCCTCGTAACGTACCTCGTTAATACGCATTTTTTCGAATTTATCCAGCAGCAGCTTGATACGTCTGGGATGATCGATGGGATTCATTTCAAAGGAGTTGATGCGATTCTTGGGCCTGCCCCTGGCGCCCGTTATGGCCCACTTCTTTTCCGGAAATTTCCTCACACGTTCACGTATGACCACAGGCTCCATGGCCTGTCCCAGAAAACCGTCGGCGATAACCAGCGTCGGATTACAGTATTTATCTGCCAGCTCGAAGGCCAGCATGGTCAGGTCCATCATCTCCTGCACGGTGGAGGGCGTCAGGGTGATCAGGTAGTAGTCGCCATGCCCACCACCCCGCGTGCATTGCATATAGTCGCCCTGTGCTCCCCCGATATTGCCCAGTCCGGGCCCGGCCCGCATGATGTTCACAATAACGGCCGGCATCTCGGCGCCCGACATGTAGGAGATGCCCTCTTGCTGAAGGCTGAAACCGGGGCTGGAAGTGGAAGTCATGGCGCGGAAGCCTACGGCTGCAGCGCCGTAAACCATATTGATGGCGGCCAGCTCGCTCTCAGTCTGCAGAAATACCCGGCCCTCCTCAGGCATATGGCGAGCCATGTGTTCGAGCAGGTCGTTCTGTGGTGTGATGGGGTAACCAAAGTAGGCCTGGCAACCGGCGAGTATGGCGCCTTCTGCTACGGCAATATTACCCCCCATGAGGGTCCTTTCGGGCATCGGTCTGCTCCTCGGATTATTAATGGTCAGGATATGGTGCCGGCTTCCAGGACGCGCCTGCGGAAAACCGAGATAGCAACGTCAGGGCACATGATTGCGCATGACTTGCAGCCCGTGCATTCGTGTGCTTTATCAGGAATCACCTCGGCGAAATTCACGCCGAGCCTGTTAATCTCTTTGGACGTCCCGATGATCTCCCGGGGACAAACTGCGATACAGTAATGGCAGGCCTTGCACTTATCCTTGTCGATTACTATGTAGTTGGTTTTCCTGCTTTCAGAGATTAGCAACGCACCATACCTTCAAATTACTCTATGGCCTGAAAAAAGCGCAATCAGAAACATAGTTTACATACACATGAATTATATGTCAAGAGACGCATGCGGAAACGGCTGTGCGCCCTTATAGGCTATTCCTGTTTGTCCTTGTATCGGCCCGCACAGACCACGTACTGCTTGCTGTCGCTGCCCGTGACCAGCTTATAATACACGGACTTGTAGAACAGGCCGATTTTTCCCGGCATGGTGAATACATAATCCTCCCAGCCCGTTCCGTTCTCAAGCGCTCCCTCCACGATGGCGTCCCTGAAAAGCTTCCCGGCCATATCCGGCACACCTTTGAGGTTACGTCCCACCACCGCCGGGTTGCTGGCGTTGGCCGCCTCGGTCACATATTTATCGAAGATATACACGTAAAGGTCCGGCCTGTCCTTGTCCCTGTAGGGGCTTTCGCCTGCATTGATCTTTCTAATAGTCCCGGCGGCATCGGCCGCGATATCGCCGGCTGTCTTCTCCACAAGCTGGACAACGGCTTCCTTGAACACACTGTCCGTCGTGTAATGAGGCAGAACATAGCTGGTGATTATGCTGTCGTAAAGACTGCAGACATCGGAACTCTCCGATTTCTTCATATCGTCAAGCGCTTTTTGCCAGGCTTCGATAGTCGCATCCGGTGTCCGGCGGTTGAAAGCGATGTACCAGTCGGCCCTCCATACATACGAGACCGGCTCTATTTCCGCGGGATTTACTCCGGCTTCATAGGCGAGGAAATGGAATCCCTGTGAAGGCCCCAGCCAGAGATCCACTTTGCCGTCCATCAACTTCTTGATACATTGTACATCGTTTTCGCTGACATCCAGGTTGCTAAAACCCTTCTCCAGCAGGAAAAGCTGGTTGGCATCATCCTTATAGACTGCGATGGATTTAACCTTCCTGGCGTCGTCCAGGGAGCTGATTGTGATGTTAGATCCCCGCCTGGCATAAAACCAATGATCGACGAACCCGATGGGCCCCACCCATTTAAACATCTCTTCACGGAAAGGCATCCTGCCGATAGAGTAAATCATGGTATTGGGCTGGTTTTGCACTATCTCATATCCCTTCGACCACGGCAGCAGCTCGATTGAACAATCATTTCCCGTTTTGCTCATCAACGACTTCACTATCTCGGTCGACTGGCCGGTGATGTTGCCTCTCTCATCTGCGAAATTATAGGGAGGATAATCTTCCGTAATGATGCGCAGCTTTCCGTCCGGCGGCGCACAGTTATAGCCTGAAAGCAGTATCAATGCTGCCAGCAGTAAACAGGCGAAAATTCTCATCACACATGCCTCCTTTAATTAAAGCATCATAGCCGACTGACTCATATTTTTACACACGCCTCATATAAATGTCCAGAGTGTAACAGGCGCATATCTATCCGTGGTATAATGTTGAACTTTTACACGGTCTGATACGTCCGCAAGCCCATATGGCAACCATGGGTAATCCATTGATTGATTGAACAATTAGCCGGAATTGTATATTATAATGCAGAGCGGGGCTGGGGCAGCTACTTTATCCTGACCCGTATTGATAGGAGTTATTAATGCCGCAAAAAAAGAGCAGGGTATTTCAGACAAGGATGGTGGCAAAGCGGAACAACAACAAGCTGAACCGCGCTCAGCGCGGGAAACAGATAGCCAGCTACAGGAAAAGGCAGATTACCCGTGCCGCATACGAGATCATTGCCGAAAAAGGCTACTACAATTTCACCATGATGGATATCGCCAAGCGAGCAGGGGTCTCATCGGGCCTCATCCACCACTACTTTAAAGACAAGGAGAATATGCTGGTCACCCTTCTGCGGGAGATGCAAAATAATGTGCGCCTGTCATTGGAAAGGGCGCTGGAGCGTGAAGCGGACCCCAAGCAAAAACTGGGCATTTTCGTCGACCAAGGCTTCAACCTGGTGGAAAACGAACGCGAATATATCTATGTAACCTTCGATTTTCTGACGCAGATCAAGTTCAACGAGCGCATGCAGCGCATTTTGAGCAAACTGTACCGTGGATACCGTGAGAGCCTTTCATCGATTCTCCGCGAAGGCAAGGAGAAAGGTATCTTTAAAGACGTCGACGAGCACTATCTGGCCACCATCTTTTCATCCATTCTGCTGGGCCTGGAACAGCAATATATCGTGGACAATACGGCCTTCTTCTACCGCGAATACGCCGCCAGGGTGAAAAAATTCATCTTCGATATGGTGCTGATTGAGAAATAGCTGCTCAGGATGGGATGACAGCGTCATCCCTGCATAATTGCCTCATCATCCTGAAGGCTTCATCCTCTTTTAATTTGCCGCTCTCGAAATCCACGATGATCCGCCGCACTTCATCCTTGATCCCCAGGGCCATCAGGCCTTTCTCATCCAGAGGAAACTCAGGAAAAAGGAAAAAGAGCTTGGCAATCTCGCTTTTACTGCCGCAGATCAAGTCTTCCACAGGCTGCTGCATAAGGTCCTTCTCTTCCCTGGTCAGCGGCGCTGCCGTGAACACCTCGTTGCAGAAGTGATAGCGACATTCGCGCGGCCGCCGGTCGAAGATGGGACAGGTGCTGAAATATTCGGAGTAAAACAGGCAGCCTATATTTTTGCAGCAGTAACCGTTGCAGCGAGGGCAGATATCCGTCGCGGCCGTATTCATGATGCCGACCAGTCGGGCTATGCCGGGTCCGAAAAGTTCACCGAACTCACTGTCCGTTAAAAATATCTTGGTGTTAAGACTGCTGTTTATCATGCGATATATAGTGCCGTGGGCGATGGCCTCTTTATTCGTCTGTCTAACCGGCTTTACTCGATGAGCTTTGCAGAGTCCGCAGTTCCTCGATCATAGTGGTGTAGTTGTAGGCCTGTTCCTCGGTTATCAGCCCCTTATGTATCAGATCGGTCAACGACTGGTTGAGCGTCTGCATACCTTCCTTGCGAAAAATCTGTATCTGTCCGTAAAGCTGGTGTATACGTCCCTCGCGAATGGTATTCCTGATCGCATTGTTGGTGAGCATGACCTCACAGGCCGGCACCATCCCCTGATCGCCCTTTGCAGGTATCAGGAACTGGCAGATCACGGCCACCAGTATCTGAGAAAGCTCGTTCCTGATCTGTTCCTGTTGCCTGTCGGGGAACATATCGAGAATGCGGTTAATCGTCTGGGCGGCGTCGATGGTATGCATGGTTCCCATCACCAGGTGACCTGTTTCAGCAGCCCTGATGGCCGTCTGCATTGTCAGGATATCACGTATCTCTCCCACCACTATCACATCGGGATCGTGCCGCAGCGCGTGTACCAGGGCGACATCAAACGATTCGGTATCGTTCCCCACGTTACGCTGGACTATCAGGCATTTTTTATTCCGGAAGACATACTCGATCGGATCCTCGATGGTAATTATGTTGCGCTGGACGTGCTGATTGAGATACTCCACCATAGCAGCGATGGTGGTCGATTTACCGCTGCCCTTGGCCCCTGTAATAAGCATCAGCCCCGACCGTTTCATGGCCAGGTCTTTTATCACCGGCGGAAGGTTGAGGTCCGCCAGCGGTGGAATGCTATAGGGGATGATTCTGACCGCTATGCTGAGTGTGGAGCGCTGCTGCATCACATTGATCCTGCAGCGCGTATAGTCTTTAACGCTGAATTCGAAATCCAGCTCATGCCGGGCGGCAAAAGCCTTCCTCTTTTCGGCAGTGGTAATCTCCTCAAAAAAAAGCTCGACGTCCCTGGGCGTCAACAGCGCCATATCCGGTATTGGGATCAATGCTCCGAATATCCTCACCGTGGGGGGTGAACCCACTCGCAAATGCAGGTCAGAGGCGTTGTTGTCGATGGCTATTTTAAGGAGATCCTGTATTCCCATCTGGCCTTCTTATGCTTACTTATGCCGTTCACTATTGTATAGATTATGGTTTCAATTATCAATTGGTAATGTCCCCGCTCGCAATATATAATTTCACACGATGCCTGAACCTCTCTTCCCCCAAACTTTCAAATACCCGGGCGAGGTAACCGATGCCGAACGATAATGAACTGCTCGAGAGATTCAAGGCCGAGGCCTCTCTTACAGGCGCACAGGTCAGGCTGGCGTCATCCGCCGAAGAGGCGGTGGAGTATGTGCTGGGCCTGGCTAAAGAAAAAGGGATAACAACGGTAGTCAAGTCGACTTCACCCATCGCCGACAGGCTGGATTTGGCCGAACGATTGTCGAAAGCCGGCATCAAGGTCATGGAGACATCGATCGCACAGTGGGCGGCCCAGTTAGCAAAGGGGCAGGAAGCACCCATCGATAAACTCGCTGAACTCATCTCAGCCGCAACGGGTGAAAAAGTGCCCGCCGAGCCGGAGGCCATACTGCGTGTTGCCCGCCGCATGCTGAAAGACGCCTATACGGGGGCCGGCCTGGGCATTACCGAGGCTGACTTCGGCATCGCTGAAACGGGCACGCTGGCAACGCTGGAAAACGAAGGCAACGCGCGCCTGGCGGCGGCTCTGCCCAAACTGCACCTGACTCTGTTGGACGGCGCACGTATAGCAGGCAGCCTGGCGGACGCAGCCGACCTGATCAAAGGCTCCCCCGGCGGCATACCCGGACACAAGGTGCCCACCTTCATTACCTACCTGACCGGGCGCAACACCACCGCCGACATACCCGGGGCCATTTTCGCCCGCGCCCAGGGCCCGGCCGAAGAGCATATATTGATATTGAAAGCCTGATTACCCATCGGCCACAGGATCTTACATGTCGGGGAAATTGAGAAAACAGGTCAGACAGGCGCTGGCGGACGAAACTCTGCAGGCTGCGCTGAGCCGCTTCACCATGCTGACCAAATTCGGCCGCCAGATGGGCATGGCCGGTATCGATTTCGAAACGCTGCGTCAGGAACTGCATGAAAGAAAAACTAAGGCTATAGACAACCTTCCGGCACTGATCGAAGAGTTTAAAACGAACGCCGCAGCAGCGGGCGCTGTTGTCTTCGAGGCAGGGAATGCCGACAAGGCCAATGACTATATAGCCGGGCTGGCCCGACGGCGCGGCATCAGGCACATAATCAAGTCCAAGTCCATGCTGACCGAGGAGATCGGGCTGCGCCATCACCTCGAGCATCTCGGCATACGCGTGGATGAGACGGACATCGGCGAGAGGATAGTCCAGCTCGCGGGCGAGAAGCCCGCGCACATCGTAGGTCCCGCCATTCACAAGACGACCGAGCAGATCGCAGCCCTCTTTACCGAGCTGCTGGGCGAACAGGTCAGCACAGAATCGCAGCCGCTTTTGGATACGGTGCGCGAGTCCCTGCGCCAGTGCTACATGGATGCGGACATGGGTATATCCGGCGCTAACATAGCCATAGCCGAAACCGGCACCATCGTCATACTTACCAACGAAGGAAACGGCCAACTCGTGACCACGCTGTCACCCCTGCAGGTCGCCGTCGTGGGTATAGAGAAGATCATGCCGGGTTTTGAAGACGCCAATGCCGTGCTCAGGCTGCTCAGCCGCAGCTGCGTGGGTACCAAGATGACCGTCTATACTTCCTTTATCACGGGTACCGGTAAGGTTCCCGGTCTGCCGCTGCCCGGCGGACAGGGTCCGCGCGAGCTGCACATCGTGCTGGTGGACAACGGCCGCAGCCGGATGAGGGATTCGGACGACTTCAGGGAGGCTCTTTATTGCATCAAATGCGGCGTTTGCCTCAATGTCTGCCCGGTTTTCGCGTCGCTGTCGGGACAGACTTACGGCCACGTGTACCAGGGAGGCATAGGCGCTATACTCACAGCTTTTTACCACGACCGGGAACGGTCACGGGATCTTTCCGAGATGTGTCTGGGATGCATGTCCTGCAAATCCGTCTGCCCGGCCGGCATCGATATACCCGGACTCATACGCAGGCTGCGCGCTCATCACGTGCGTGAGAAAGGGCTACCGGCCGGCAAGCGTCTGGCATATAGTGTGATCAAACATCCCGCCCGCATGGAATCAGTTGTCAGGGCCTGCGCAAAGCTGCAGGGGCCCTTCCTGGACGCCGACTACATGATCAACAGGCTGCCATATCCCCTTGATAGCCTAACCGATGCTATCAGCTTGCCGGGATTGAGCAATAGCCTGCTGCGCGGCCGCATGGCGGGATGCGCATCACCTGCGCCCGGCAGGTCGCCTAAAGTAGTCTTCTATTCCGGGTGTGTGACTTCGTATGCCTATCCCGACTTGGGAGAGGACGTCATGCGCCTGCTTGAAAGATTCGGATGTGCTCCGTATTACCCGCAGGAGCAGGCCTGCTGCAGCGCGCCGGCCTATTTCTCCGGAGATTATGGTAGCGCGCTGGCACTGGCCCGGCGTAATATCGAAGCGCTGTCAGGCGGGGACCCTGACTATATCGCCACCGTCTGCCCGGGCTGCGCCGTCATGTTGAAAAAAGAGTTCCTCAGCCTGACCGCCGGCCTGACAGAACTGCATGAGAAGGCCGTGCGCCTCTCCGGCAAGGTGCGTGACCTCTCTCAGCTGCTGGCCGAGCTTGGGACAAAGCCGGTTGTTAAAGTATCAGAGGAAAAGAAAGTCACATATCACGACCCATGCCATCTCAAGCGCGGGCTGGGGATATCCGTGGAGCCGAGGCAACTGATAGAGGCAGCCGGCTACCGTCTGGTAGAGATGAACGATGCGGACGCCTGCTGCGGCTTCGGCGGAAATACGCTGCTGGCGCATCCCGAGCTGTGCGGCTCCATACTGCAGCGCAAGCTGGCCAACATCGAGGCAACGGGTGTGGACACGGTAATCACCGGCTGCACGGCCTGCGTATTACAGCTGCGCGGCGGGCTGCACAAAAAGAACAGCCCTATCAAAGTAGTCCATATCGCCAGGTTACTGGCCGGACAGGTTTAAGGCGGGCATTTGGCGCAGACCGATCGGAAGAGCGTGGTGCTGAGATAGCGATCGCCCCGGTCCGGCAGTATAACCACGATGTTGCCTTTGTCCATGTTATCGGCGATACGGATCGCCCCGACCACAGCTGCCCCGCTGGACATACCCACAAAGACCCCCTCCCTGGTGGCCAGCATCCTGGTCATTCCGAACGCCTCCCCGTCCTCCACGACTATTTTCTCATCGAATCCTTTGGCATCATATATGCCAGGCACGATGGATTCGTTCATATTTTTCAGCCCCTGTATGGTATGGCCTTCCGTGGGCTCGACCGCTACAATGCGCACTCCCGGCTTTTTCTCACGCAGGTACCTGGCCGTCCCGATCAGTGTGCCCGAAGTGCCCAGGCCTGCTATGAATACGTCAACTTCGCCGCTGGTCTGACGGAATATCTCAGGCCCGGTGGTCTCGTAATGCGATAGGGGGTTGTTGGGATTGTCGAACTGGTTGGGCATGAAGTATTTGCCGGGCTCAGCCTCGATAAACTGGCGGGCGCGGCGGATGGCGCCATCGGTCGACTCCTTGGCCGGGGTCAGGATAACCTCGGCGCCGAAAGCCTGCAGGCATGTCTGGCGCTCGGTGCTGACGCATTCAGGCATGAAAAGCTTCACTTTATATCCTCTGGCCGAGCCGATCATGGCTAGCGCGATGCCGGTATTGCCTGAAGTGGGCTCAACGATAATCTTGTCCGGGGTCAGCTGCCCGCTTTCCTCGGCTTTTTTAATCATGTAATAGGCCGGCCTGTCCTTGATCGAGCCGCCGGGGTTACAGCCCTCCAGCTTGGCCAGGATTTTAACTCGAGGATTCACGCCGTCCAGAGGCCCCAATTCCACCAGTGGGGTATTCCCAATAGCGTCGAATACTCTGTGCTTGATCTCATTCGTACCTTTTCTCATCGCCACTGCCTCTTTACAGACTATTTAAATAGGCATCCTTGTTGTTCATAAATTCTTTGTATATCTGATAGTATTCCGTGTCTATGTAGTTTATCGGTCTGATGGGCTCACTGTCGAAATCATAGATAACGGCCCCCGGGAAAGCCAGCAGGATGGGCGAGTGGCTGGTGATGATAAACTGGGCATGGCCGTCCGTGCTCATCTCCTTGAGCAGCTTCAATAGCTTGAGCTGGCTCTTGGGAGAAAGAGCGGTCTCAGGCTCGTCCATGAAATAAACACCTTTTATTTTATACCTGGAACTGAAGAACGAGATGAGCGACTGGCCGTGGGACTGGGTGAGCAGGGAGTCTCCACCAAAGTACTCGAGCATGCCCGGATCAGCATGCGCCCACTCGTCGAGATAGCGTGCGAAATCGTGAAAGATCTGAGAGCTGAAATAGGACCCCGGCACCGGGCCGGACTCCCATTCCACGTCGATATACTCATGGAAGCGTCCCTCAAAGGGATTGTATTTATAGCGAGCGCCGTCCGTATCTTCCCAGATGTGAATGCCGCATCTCTGGCAGATGGCTTTAAGCAGCGTAGATTTGCCTGTCCCGTTCTCGCCTGCGAAGAAAGTCACCGGGCCGCGGAAATCGACAGACGCGGTTTTATTAAAGATCTCCAGGTTAAAGGGATAACAATCCCTGCCCGGATATCTCTCAGAATGCAGAACGACTTTGTTGATATGCATTGTAGATAATGATTCGGGCTGATATTATATCATAAACAGACGCAGCTATCTGATTATAAGATGGTTTATAACTGCTGCCCCGGATACCGACTATGCTTACGGAAGGGATACTTGAAAGCTTTGATATCACCATAGACCCTCAGGTCATCCTGGCGGTCCACGGTTACGGCGCGGCCAGGAAGCCCCGCTCTGTCGTGGTTGAGATGGCCTCCTCGGCAGCCGCTGAGGCGGAGGGCCTGGTCAGGCCGCGGGCGATCTACCGCGAGTTTTCTATTGCGCGTCTGGATAAAAACAGCCTTACGCTTGAAAATGAAACCCGATTCAGCATCGGCCGTAAGATCAGCGAACTATGGGAGGGAAGCAGGGCTTTGGGAATAGCGCTGTACACGCTGGGGCCCGATCTCGAGGAACGCGTATCCTTTTTAACGCAGGAAGGCCGTCAGATGGAGGCGCTCAGTCTGGATATAGCGGGCACGGTAGTTCTGGGCCTGCTGGGAATGCAGGTACAGCAGATGGCCTGCCGGCGACTGGGCGAGAAGGGGGAGGAGGCCGGGCCCTGGCTCAACCCCGGCTATCTCGACTGGCCGCTGACCGACCAGCGCCTGATCTTCGACATTCTACCAGTAGATAGCATCGGAGTGAAGCTGAACGACTCCTGCATGATGATACCGCGAAAATCGGTCACCATCTGCGCGGGCATCGGAATCAAAGGATCGGCCGCGTCATTCGACCGTTGCCGCCATTGCGGCGTGGCCAAATGCCAGTTCCGCAGGGTAACCGTATCATCCGACAGCGACGTGATTTAATAGATAAAAGCTAACCGTGCAGACCGGCCTGAATTTCCCTGACCGTTTCAAACAACGCCCGTAAATTTTCAGCCGGCATGATATATTGCAACATATGGGTCGTTGCGAGCATATGCCTTCTGTGAAGTTTGCCAATCTGGTAACTGCGCAGGATGCTTTCCCTCATTTCCTGCGGGCTCATCTGCTCGCCCATCTGTATATCTATACCGGTAGCAAAGGCTAACCTGTCTCCGTGTTTTTCATAAGCCGGTGGGAAATCATTCCCCGACTTGGGCTGAAAAGCCTGCAGGACATAAAGCTCTGCCTGCACATAATAATCGAGGAACGGGGTCTGGAAGCAACCGTATTTTCAGCTTTGAATCAGCTTACCTCTCGGTTAGTTGCGTATCATGCCTGAAGAGCAGAAGGCCAGTGCCGCCTCGGCAGCCGAGACGGCGTCCGGCGCATAGCAATCAGCGCCGATAGCCGTACAATATTCATGTGTAATGGGAGCACCACCCACCATGATTTTTACACTATCACGTTTATTATTGGCTACAAAGATTTTAACGACATTTTTCATTTCATACATGGTGGTTGTCAGCAGTGCCGAAAGGCATACGATATCCGCATGATTTTCCTGTGCAGCCTCATAAAATTTCTGTGGAGGAACATCCACACCAAGGTCAATAACTGTCATGCCCTTGCTTTCTATCATCATCTTCACGAGACTTTTCCCTATGTCATGTAAATCCCCTTTGACAGTGCCGATGACGGCAGTACCTTTGGAAGCAACACCTGCCGCTATGAGATGAGGTTTGAGCATTTCGATGCCTGCATTCATGGCGCGGGCGGAAATCAAGACCTCGGGAATAAATACCTCATCGTTTTTAAATTTTTCACCTATTATGTTCATACCCGCCAGCAGGCCCTCATTCAGGATTTGATCCGGCGATATGCCTTCCTTCAACGCCTGCTGAATCAGCATCCTGACCTGGGAAGTCCGCCCTTGCTGAAGCAATTCACATATATCAGTCAATATACTCATAAACAATTCCTTCCACTTAGCCAATAATAATCATAATTGTATGTACATATCAAATATATAAATATCTTTATACTTTTTTCATTTTCTTTTGATAATCGCAGTGATATCCATATAGTATTGTTTTAACGCTTCGCCAATAGTCGCAAATAATATTTCATCCCTGTTAATCATATGTATCCAGGTTTACTATAACATCCCGAGCTATGTTCATCCGCACAGCTCAACCGCTATCTACCTTAGTGTATATTACCGCGATATGTTATTATTTTTTTATTTTCCGTACAACCCTTTACTGCCATGCGCAAAGAGCTTTTTGAATCCAGTGCCAATAGCTGCAAACATTTCAGCGGGCTAACCGGCGCCCACACCATGGTGCTTGATCTGTCTGACGAGCCGAAGATTATAAACTTTGGCTTTCCCAATGACTTTTGCTCCGGCTGTTTGTATGAAAAACGCGATGAGCTAAGGACTCACAGCTACGGAGTGAGTGAGGCATATCGCTGGGGCGGCAAATACATTTACTATTGCCCCCTTGGATTCGTTTTTGTGACATCCTCCCTGTCGGCCACCAACGGCAAATTGCTGGGCGGTATTGTGATAGGGCCTGTTATTATGGGTAACTTACAGGATACCATAGAAGAACTGGCATATCCCTCCATGCATGCGGCCCTGTGTAAGCTCCCCATACTGGATACGGCTCAGGTGCGGCATCTGTCGGAAATCCTTTCCATCGTAACTTCAGCCATAGCCGGAAGTCCGCATAGCGAGTTGGGCAAGGTAGTCCGCGAGCAGGAGAGACTGCTGAACACAATATATGATGTGCGCAAAGAATATGACAATAAAGATAACGGCCATCAATATCCCATTGAAATAGAATCCAAGTTGTGCGCCCTGATCGTAAATGGCGATCAAGAGGGCTCACAAAAGTTGCTGAATGAGCTTTTAGGGCACATCTTTTTCTATAGTGTCTTCGACCTGGATGAAATCAAAGCGCGTACACTGGAGTTAATTGCCGTCCTCTCCCGTGCGGCAATCAACGCAGGTGCAAATACCGGCGAAACCTTCCGCTTCAGCACATCAGTCATACGTGGAATTGAACGATTTGATAATATTAATCAGATCAGCCTGTGGCTCAGCGGCATTCTGCACCGATTTGTCTCATCAACATTTGATTACATCAAAATCAAACATTCCGATGCAGTATATAAAGTAATGGAGCATATAAAAAATCACTATACCGAAAAACTGTCGCTGGACGAACTGGGGCAACTCGTCTTCCTGAGCAATTCCTACCTGTCCAGCATCTTTAAAAAGGAAACGGGCACAAGCATATCCGTTTACATCACCAAAGTCCGTGTGGGAAAAAGTAAAGCATATCTATCCGGAACCGGCCTCTCCATCTCGGAAATTGCCCAGCTGTGTGGTTTTGGAGATCAAAGTTATTTCACCCGTGTTTTCAAAAAACAAACGGGAGTATCGCCCAAAAAGTACCGCGATAGCCTGATCAAAACGACTGAGTAACAGCTTTTATTTCCAATTCATATTACAAAAATTCGTAAAATTATCCCATACAATCGCCAGTTATATTAATATAATCAAAGCACAAGCTTAACCTGACTGAAAATCTTGTATGGGAATTAAATTGGAATGGATATGTTGAACTGGCTCGAAGGAGTGAGAAAAGCATCTCACAAAAATGCGATGCCGATTCTCTCTTTCCCCGCCATACAATTAATGGGAATCAGCGTAATCGATCTTATTTCGGACAGCGACAATCAGGCACGCGGAATGAAATGTATAGCCGACCGGACGGATGCAATGGCCACTGTCAGTTTGATGGATCTATCTGTGGAAGCGGAATGCTTTGGATCGAAAATACGTTTTTCTGAGGATGAAGTGCCTACCGTTGTGGGCAGCATTGTATCAACATATGAGGAAGCAGACGAGCTTAAGATTCCGAAGGTTGGATCCGGACGCAGCGGCATATACATAGACGCCATCGGAAAGGCGGTTACGTTGATTAATGACCGCCCGATCTTTGCCGGAGTTATCGGGCCTTTTTCACTGGCAGGCCGCCTGATGGAAGTCAGCAAAGCCATGATCTACTGCTACGATCAACCTGAAACAATGCATCTCCTGCTGAAAAAGGCAACCGCCTTCACAATCAAATATTGCAGTGCGTATAAAGCTGCGGGAGCTAACGGCGTAATCATGGCTGAACCACTGGCCGGCTTGATCTCTCAACCGCTGGCTGAACAGTTTTCATCGATTTATATTAAAGAGATCGTTGAAGCCGTTCAAGATCAGAATTTTATCGTGATTTACCATAACTGCGGGAATTCCACGATTAAAATAATTGACTCGATCCTGGCAACAGGCGCTTCGGCCTATAGCTTCGGCAACGCCATAAAAATGAGCGAGATGATGAAAAATATCCCCTCCGATACAATAACACTGGGTAATATCGATCCGGCAGGACAACTGCACTATGGTACGCCTGATTCGGTACGCGAGGCCACTCTCGGTGTATTGAATGAATGCAGCAAATACCCCAATTTTATTGTCTCTTCGGGCTGCGATATTCCTCCACTCTCAAAGTGGGAAAACATCGACGCCTTTTTCGCGGCTGTCAGGGAATTTAACGATGGCATTTAATAACTGCAACGGCAATGCCGAAACCGACACACCACTGGTTGATAAAGGCGTTGAATATCAGGCTGACCTTTCCCCGTTAAACCGCAGCACCCTGTCTTAGAGTCCTCGAGATATAATAAAATATCGCGGGAGGGCTCAATTGAAAGCAAG
>JAFGHL010000106.1 GCA_016930155.1 Dehalococcoidia bacterium
AAGATATTGATCGGCGTGGAGGACTGCTACGTGGTCACCGAGACGGGACTGCGCAAGATCACAACGCTGGACAAGCATATAGTCAGCCTGTAATCCGGCTGCTGCATACATCTGATATACTGATTGAGGAGAATATTATGGATCCGCTAATCATAGTTGCCACACCCAATACGTGCTGGCTGAAGCCGGGAGTGGAATATCCCAAAACGCCCGCAGCGATAGCCAAAGAGGCCAGGCTTTGCCTGAAGAACGGAGCTGCAGTCCTGCATCAACATGCCGAAGGCCAGTGGACCGAGGTCATCCGCGCCGTGCGCGCTTCCTGCGAAATCATATTCCAAAGCGGTATGTCCAGCCTCGAGATTAAAGATCGGATGGACTGCTTTAAAGAGCAATCCGATATGCTATCCATAATACTCAACCACCATGACGAAGCCTTCGCTGAGGTAGAATGCCTCAAGCTGCATTCGAAGCAGGAGCTGGAGAGGTACGCGAAGCTCTGCACCAAGTATCATGTCGCGCCCGAATTCGAAGTGTGGCATGCAGGATCCATCTGGAATCTGAATTACCTGATCGGCAAAAAGCTGCTCAGGCCCCCCTATATCACAACGCTCTTTTTTGGTTGGCCGGGAGGCACATGGTCGCCGCCCACCGTTGAGGAATATCTCTACCGTCGCAGGCTGCTGCCCCCCGGCTGCGCCGTTACGGTAAGTATTATGCATGCCGACCAGATGAAGATACTGACGGCCGCCATCCTCGAGGGTGACCACGTGCGCGTGGGTACGGAAGACTATTGTTATACAAGGGCGGGGAAGCTGGCGAAAACGCATGAGCTGGTCGATGAGATAGCTTCGATAGCACGCTCTTTGGGTCGGCCCATCGCCAGTGTGAAACAGGCGCGCAAAATACTGGGGCTCAACAGGAGATAAGACTATGCGTAAATCCGGGAAACAGGTCGTAGTTGTAACGGGCGCCGCCAATGGGATAGGCGAGGCTGCTGCACGGCTATTTTCTCGTAAAGGCTATACTGTCGTTATGCTGGACGTGTCCGAACGCGGCAATCAGGTCAGGGATGAGATCAAAACAGTCGGCGGTGATTGCGCTTTCTGGAAATGCGACGTTGCAAGCGAGAAAGACGTTGCCGCATCCGTGAAGAAAATAGTAAAACTGTACGGGCGCATCGATGTGCTGAATAACAACGCCGGCATCGTGCTGGTACGTCCTCTGGAGGACATCCTCTGGGAGGAATACCATCGTGTCGTGGATGTCAATCTCGGAGGCATTTTCCTCTTCTGTAAATATGTAATACCCGTCATGAAGAAGCAGGGAAAAGGCTCTATCGTAAATATGGGCTCGGTCTCAGGTCATGTGGGCCAGATCGATCACTCTCTGTACGGCGCTACCAAGGGCGCCATAATTGCGCTTACCCGGGCACTGGCCTGGGAGTTGGCACCCTGGAATATACGCATAAATTCCGTCAGTCCAGGCTCTGTGGACACTCCTATGCTGAGGAGCGATATAAAGATAGAATCTGCTAAAACAGGGAAATCTTACAAAGAGGTCAAGAAGCTCAGAGAGGGCGAACAGGCCTTCAAACGGTGGGCAGATCCTTCAGAGATCGCCGAATCGATATATTTTCTGGCAGGTGATACAGCATCATTCATTACCGGTGCGGACCTGCTGGTCGACTGCGGATGGGTGGCCAAGTGAAGGAACGGATCCTGGTCACAGGGGCGACGGGATGTATCGGGGCGTGGGTGGCGCGTAACCTGGTTCGTGAAGGGGTTTATACCTGCGCCCTGGTCAGGTCCGGCTCACTGCACCGCCTTAAGCTGATAATGAGCAAAAAGGAGCTGTCCGCCGTCGATTTCGTGGGCGGCGATATCACCGACCTCGATGCCATAGAGCGTATCCTGAATGAGCATAAAATCACGCATATCATCCATCTGGCTGCCATGCAATTCCCCTTCTGTAAGGCTGATCCGCCGCTGGGGGCCGCTGTCAATGTAGGGGGAACGGTCAATATATTTGAGGCTGCCGGACATTGCGGCATTCAGCACGTTGTTTATGCCAGCAGCACGGCTGTATACGGCCCGGGTGACGAATATCCCGATGGACCTCTTCCGCACGATGCTCCGCTTCGTCCGCGGTCGCATTATGGAATTTATAAGCAGGCCAACGAAGGGACGGCGCGCGTTTATTGGATGGAAAACGGCATTTCCAGTATCGGAATTCGCCCATATGTGGTCTATGGTCCCGGCAGGGACCAGGGGATGACTTCTACTCCCACCAAGGCCATGCTGGCGGCAGCGGCGGGCAAACCTTATCGTATTTCGTACGGGGGACGCTTCGGATTCCAGTACGCCGATGACACGGCCAGGGCATATATCGACGCAGCCCGTGTCGACTTCAAAGGGGCCGAGGTATTCAACCTTGGAGGAGAGACGGTCGGCATGCAGGACGTGATAGATGCCATAGAGACGTCCGAGCCTTCATCCAAGGGCAATATTACGTACGAGGACATACCGCTGCCCTTTCCTGTCGAGATTGACAATGGGCCCCTTATCAAGCTTCTGGGCATACTCCGCATGACGCCGCTTCAGATGGGAGTCGGGGAATCTATTGGTATATTTAAGAAGGCTCTGGCTGAAGGTAGCATAACCTGCGACCAATAATATTCGACGATTATTAACGATTGTGCAATGCCACGCGAGGTATTCTGTATAGTTGTCTGTCTAAAATTCTGAAATAATATTGCGTCACAGGCGTTCTGTCCGGCACAGAGCAGAAGCTGAGCTTAAAAGGCGACTTGTGTAGTCTTGTTTAGGTGACGATACTATTTCATTAGAAGGTCCTACTTCGATAATCCGGCCATCCAGCATTACCGCGATTCTGTCGCTTACTTTTCTGGCCGCAGCTATATCGTGTGTGATATAAAGCAGGCTCAATCCACGGTGTTCCTGGAGGTTTAACAAGAGCTTCAAAATCTTGGCGCCGACACTGGCATCGAGGAAAGAAGTAGGCTCATCAGCTATTAGCAGATCAGGATCCAACACAAGCGCTCGTGCTATAGCAACGCGTTGCATCTCTCCTCCACTAAGATGATGAGGGTATTTATTTAGAAAGTTATCGGTGGGCGGCAGCTCGACTTCTTCTATTGTCTGGATTGCCTTGCTTCTTCTTTGTTTTTGGTCACCTTTCGATTGAATTTCCAGCGGTTCCATGACTGAATCGAGGACAGACAGGCGATGACTGAGCGATTCGCCGGGATTCTGAAATATCATTTGAACCCTGCTGTAGAAATCCTTGCCGTGGCTCACTATTTGTTTACCATCAAAAAACAAAGAACCTTCGGATGGTGGATAAAGGCCCATAATCATCTTTGCCAGGGTGGTCTTTCCCGAACCACTTTGCCCGACCAGCGCCAGTATTTCTCCCGCTTGAATATTCAAACTCACTGCATCGACCGCTTTCAGCGAGTCGAATAATTTGGACAAATTAGCAGTTGATAGAAGAGTGATAATGCCTCCACGATGACAGGCGACTCCGCGTCCTTCTTCCAGGGCAAGCGGGGGTATTTTTCTGGAACATATATCTATCGCTTGTGTACAGCGTGGATGGAAGGGACAGCCGCTTACCGGCCTCGTCATCCTTCCCTTAATACCCTGAAGGTCCTTAACTGTGGTCATGTTGGGATAGGCGCGGACCAGCGCCCTGGTATAAGGATGTCTGGGACACTGCAGAACTTCCTGAGTGGGACCGGTTTCCACTATTTTTCCGCCATAAAGCACGGCAATTCTGTCGGATAGCCTGCTTGCAGTATCAAGGTCATGGGTGATAACCAGCTGAGCCCGTTTGCTATCGATCTGTCTCAGTAAAAGGCCGAGATCTTCCCTGGCGGTAACATCAAGGGATGAAAGCGGTTCATCCAGGATCAGCAACCCCGGGTCATTGGAAAGCGCCATCGCCAGGAGAACCCGCTGTTGCTCACCGCCGCTGAGCTGGTGAGGGAAAGAAGAGAAACGATCTTGGGCCAGGCCGAAGTAGGATAGCAGTTCCCCGGCTTTTCTCAGGGCGTCACCTTTGCTTTTTAGCTTATGCTCAACTATCGGCTCACAAACCTGATCCATAACCGTGTGGACCGGATTCAGCACGTTGTTAACGTTCTGGAAAACCATGGCTACACGGTTCCATCGTATCTGCTGCATTTGCTTCTCGGATAGTTTTGTAATATCTCTTCCATCGAGTTTTATGGCGCCCTCAACTTTGCCTTCGGTTAAACGCATGATACTCAGCCCCAGGGTAGTCTTACCCGTCCCGGATTCGCCGACAACAGCCAGTCTTTCTCCTGTGTCCAGTGACAGGTTTACTCCATTGAGAACTGTATCATTACCATAACTCACGTGCACATCTATGATCTCAAGCAACTGCTTCACCTCTCAGTCTGGGATCAAGAACTGACTCAGCGGCGTGGCTAATGAAAGTCAGTCCGATTATGGTTAAAGATAATGCAATCCCGGCAGGCACGAGCCACCATTGCCAGACGTTCAGGTAGGTGAATCTCATGGCATCACGCATCATCGAGCCCCAGCTTATCAGCATAGGGTCACAGATGCCGAGAAAAGCCAGCCCTGCCTCGATAAAAACTGCCCTTCTTACTCCATAAATGAACTCTACGAGCAATATTGGTGTTAGCTCCGGCAGTATGTGCCGTCGGGTAATATAGAAACGGTCGGCGCCAAATGTCGCGGAGGCTTTAACATGCCCTGATTCCTTTAAAGAAAGCGCTTGCGCGCGAATCACGCGCGCACCGCTCTGCCAGCCCAATAATGACAGAAGAAATATTAGTACCAAAACGTCAGGCCTGATGTATGCCGCTACCAGGATTACCGCTATCACCATGGGGATGACGATAAGAGCGTCGACTACTCTCATCACCACACGTCCGTAAAGCCCTCCGATGATGGCTGAGGACAATCCAAAAAAAATACTGAGAATAAGGCTCAGCGTACCGACACCGAATCCGACCAGCAAAGATATTCTGGCGCCATAGAGCAACTGGCTCCAGATATCCTGGCCGACGTGGTTGGTGCCCAGCCAGTGACTCAACGAGGGAGAGACTAACGACGCTGCAGTCTGCTCGGTGGGATCATAGTGGCTTAATACGGGAGCCAGAATAGCTACTGCGATCATCAATAATAAGATAGCCATACCTGTCCGTCCGAGGTTGCTTTGCTTTAGCTCCTTCTTGAGGTCAATATGCATTAATCACCCTCGGGTCCATCCGGGGATATAGAAGATCGACTGCGAAATTTGCCAGCAGGACTGAGATGGTCACTATCAGGAACACGCCCTGAATAATGGGATAGTCGCGGCAGAGCAGCGCCTGGTAGGTAAGTTGCCCTACTCCTGGATAGGCGAAGACCAGCTCAACAAAAAGAGCGCCGACAACCACCCTGCCCATCCAGATACCGGTCATGGTAACCACCGGTAACATGGAATTCCTGCCGGCGTGCCTGTATTTCAGCGCATTTTGAGATAATCCCTTGGCCTGAGCGGTGAGCATGAAAGGTGCTTTCAGCACCGAAATCATAGTGTTCCTGGTGAGTAGATAGCTAACAGCCAGATGGGCCAGGGTTAATGCGGCAACCGGGAGTGCCATATGTTTGAGCACATCAAGTACCAGAGGCAACCCTGATAATCCGGAGTAGGGTGTCAGCGCTCCGGCCAGAGGACAAATCCCCATTATCACGCCGAAGATGATTAGAAGTACCATACCCAGGAAGAAATCGGGGAAACCATTGAGGCTCATTAATCCGGTCAGCATAACGCGGTCGGTCTTTGAGCCGCGTCGCCAGCCTGATTCGATGCCCAGTACAATTCCCAGAAATGTCGAGATAACCAGCGAGGATCCAACAATAAGCAGTGTCCAGGGCAGACTACTTAGAATTACCTTGACCACCGGGGCATTGTAGTAGTACGAGTAGCCCATGTCCCCCTGAAAGAGAGCAAGAAAGTAGGCGCCAAACTGCTCCCACAATGGCTTGTCAAGGGCAAAACGCTCCACCAGGTGCGCCTTCAGTTCCGGTGTCATGGCAATGAGTGCTTCATCACCGTAGATTGCCATTAGGGGGTCCCCGGGCATCATCCTGGGTAGAAGGAAATTTAGTGCCAGTATTAATACAAGAGCTATGATATAGCTAGCTAGGTTCTGTCTTTTGATCACGTCCTCGGTCAATCTCCCGATAAATCTGCGCCATCCAATCGGCTACAGTTACATTTTCAGCTGCATAATAGCCGGGATTAAACGGCTTGATATCAATAAGAGGACTACCATCAATGGCGTCCAGCCCCTGCACCTTGAGGATGTTCCCTTTGCGTTCCAGCAAACGTACTACCATGGCGCAAACAGGATTGGGCCGCGCCGGACTACAGCTGGCGTAAATACCTACCAGCGGCAAGTCCTTTCTGCCCATGGGGTGAACCTTGACTATTGAACGTCCACCCTCATCAACAAGATGAGCCCAGTACAGCACGAGCAGGTGTGAGAAGTTTTCAATGCCATCCAGAATACCGTCGAGGCTGCTATCGATTACGAGCTCTGAAATGCGGGTTCGCCGGTCTTGTTGCCCCTGCCTTGACCGATAATCCAGGTCACCGGATCTGGCAATTAGATCCGGTTGATTCACCTCGTTTTTGACCACCCCTACAGGTTTTAGCAACATGTCAGGGGAATGATGAATACGCTGCTCTTTTTCGGCTGAGTCCGCTTCACTTTTTCCTATTTTTGACAGCAGTGCGTCTACTTCCCTCCTGATGATACTATATACTATGTTCTCCATATCCTTCGAGGGCAGTGTCTTCTCCTTTTGGATTTTAAGCAGGGAGGTAAGTTCCACATAGCGGTCAACCGTCATCCCCTCCCTCTCGATTAGCTTGGCGCCACATTGAACACCACAGGCATCTATCAGGATGCGCCTGTCTGATTTTCTCGTAATTTCCTTAATCTTCCACGGTACTATTACAGCAGGCAGGCATCCTATCTTGATATCAGCCGGGTTTTCCTCCCATATCCTGATACAAGCTTTCGAGGCGGCCACGCCCGTTGCACAACCACCAAAGCAGGTAAAAACCAGAAGCTTGTAAGGGTTGCCGCTTATCTCTGATTGTGCTTGCACATTATTTTTCTGCATTTTACAGTCCACCTCCCTTCCCTTTATTCGTTAACAAAAGCCATCCGGTTCAATGGAATAGGAACGCCGATGCTGATACCATCCATTGTGTAATATAGCGGTATGTTGCCGTCGTGCGCCCAGTACGACTTGGGATAGTAGAGTGTCAGCGCAGGTAAATCCTCGGCATAGATTTCCTGCATCTGTAAAATCATAGATTTTCTTTTTTGAGCATCCATTTCGGAGAGTTGAGCAGTGAGCAGTTGGGTTAACTGGTCATTGGAGTTGAATCGGGCGCTATTGAATCCCTCTCCCAGTATCCACCGTTGCAATAAGGATGGCTCATAAAGACCGCCATGTCCGTATAAGGAAAGGTCAAATTCCCAGGCGCCGACTCTGGAGTCGACTGTTTTCCCCTCCAACGTCTGGAAGTCAATCTTAATCCCGGCCTTATCCAGTTGCAGGACGATGAATTGACCAAGGTCCTTGTAATCGGCGGCGGCAATCAGGCTCAGCTTTAGAATCTGGCCGTCCTTAACGAAGTAGCCATTTTCCAGAGTGTAACCCAACCCGGCTATAAGTTGTTTAGCTTTTTCGAGGTCGTATTTGTATTGCCTGGCATCCGGGTTATACCAGACGCTGGTCGGCGGTACCATCCCGGGGTTTCCCGCGACAGCATTGCCCCTGAAGACTATCTGCACCAGCGCATCGCGGTCTATAGCGTAAGCCAGTGCCTGGCGGAAATCTTTGTAAGAAAGAGGTTCTTTTTTATGGTTGATGGTCAACTTGCCATTCCAGGATGGAGAGTCGGAGATGACCGTAAAACCGGCGGCCTCGAAATCCGACACTACTTCGGCGGGCACACTGGAAGAATTGACCAATCCCTCTCTCAGAGCTGCCGGCATCATCTGTTCACCTATCTTCACGAACTTGATCTCTTTCACGATTGGCTTGCCCAGGTAATAGCTGTCATTGGCCTTGTAAAGATAAGTGCCCAACTCCTTATTGTAGTCGGCAAGCATGTAAGGTCCGGTCCCGATAACTGCCTCCGGAGACGTGAATTTTACTGCATCGGTGACTTTCTCCCAGATATGTTTAGGAAATATCGGCTGGGAACCAGCGACATCCTGGAAAAATGGGGCGTAAGGCTTGCTGAGATACAGCTTTATCGTGTATTTATCGAGCGCCTCGGCGGACTTTACGATGCTGCCGTCGACCCACGGGTAAGGATGTTCCCTGGTATAGTTATAGGTGAAAACCACGTCATCGGCAGTGAATTCAGCGCCGTCATGCCACTTAACATTCTCCTGCAGGATGAATATGTATGAATTGTCGTCTGCATTATATTTCCACTCCTTACTGAGTTGAGGCACGAAACTGGTAGCGTTTTTCCAAACAAGCGTTTCGAAGATGAACTGCATTCTGGTATAACCGGGCCCACGTGAATAATGTGCGTAAGGCGATGGATAACCCCAATCACCTGTCGAATCGGCAATGGTGTATGAGTTCATATGCTGCGCAGATTGGGAGGCGGTTTGCGGGTTCCGGCAGACCTCACTCATATCACACGCGGGAAATATTAATAGTGAGACAAACAGAGCTGCAGCTAACAATATATGAGCAAAATTACCTGGTCCCATCATAATAGTAACATCCTTTATTCGTTTCGCGATTTACAATGAAGTCTATATCGAGTAATTCGATTCAGCCTGATAATGCATTAGCCAATGATAGACATCCCATCGCCGGCAAGCTGGTAATATGCCTGGCCGGAGCAGGGTAGGCAGAAATATCGGCTGTCTATCAGTCTGGAACGAGGCTGCATCACGTTCTCTCCGCATACAGAGCAGTTTACACTGGCGAAGATGCGGGCATAAGCCGGTATCTCAATGTTTAATCGGCTTATGCTGAAAAGCTCCTCGTCGGGTATCTCAAGCATTCGAAAAGAGATCTCTATCCACATATGCCTGAGCCTCCTGTCGTCCTCCTCCGTACCCTGACGTTCCTTAACCACCTTTCCGAATAGTGCCATAGCTTCGGGTTCCCTTTCTTCCATGGTTAGGCTACCTGGCTTGGCAGCAATCCTCACCGCCTCACCTGTTCTGCGTGCAAGGGTGACAGCCATTTTCCCATAATCCCGGTAGATAAGAGCATTATTGCCCAGGCTACAGCCGGTAACCATCTGAACGCCATCGGCAAAACAGCTGTTAGTTTCTACGATGGCAATAATCTCCTCCATTCCAGTTGACTTAACCCTCAATTCATTAACTGCACGGGCAGCCGCCTTTACGCCCATAGCCGAACCCGGGCAATAATGACCGTGTAACAAGCCGGTGCTTCGTAACAATTTTTGCAGATCACCTTGGGCTATAGCTTTCTCAAGTTCCTGCCGCGGATTTTCCATATTAATGATGTCCAAGTTTCCATCCCGTGATATCAAATTTAATTGCATCTGCGACTAGTTGCAGTTAAGAGACATAAAAATATATAAGTTCCTCAATCGGGCTGATTTGCACAACTTTCACATAGTCCAGACACGACAACATGCTTTAAATCGGCAACGAACCCATATTTTGTCGCGATCGTTTTCTTCAACGGTGCAAAAAGGAATTCATCGCAGATTATTGTTCTGCCACATTTACTGCATATCAAGTGATGATGATGTCCTTCTTCGGCATGGTGATAGATTGCTCGATCCTGAGATTCACTTTTAAAAACACACTGCTTTTTTTCAAGGAGTTCTAACGTGCGGTAAACAGTCGACTTGTTAACCCGGGGCAACCTTTGGTGAACGTGTTTAATTATTTCCTCAGCCGTGATGTGCTCGCTGTTGTCGTGGATATAATCAAGGATAACCCTGCGCGGCTTCGTAAGCCTGAGCCCTTTCTTTTTCAGGGTAGCGTAACAGCTCATATTTATTGCACCAGGTCGCGATAATAACTCATTAAAACTCCGCCTGTCAAGAGGGGGTTACGAAGTCACGGTTCCTGTGGGGCTTACAACAAAGCCTCTGCTTCATCTTTCTGCGAGATGGCGGCTTGGGCTGCTATGAGCTTGGCGATAGGCACTCTGAACGGGCTGCAGCTAACATAATCTACGTTGATGGCGTGGAAAAATTTAATCGAGGTCGGCTCACCAGCCTGCTCCCCGCATACTCCGATGGGGATATCCTTCTTCTCGCGGCGCGCCCAGAAGATGGCGGTCTCCATCAGTCGCCCGACGCCCTTGATATCTATAATTTCGAAGGGATTGTCTTCGAGTATACCGATCTCGAGGTAAGTGGAAAGGAACTTCTTTTCGGCGTCCTCGCGGCTGAACGAGTAAACCGCCTGCGTGAGGTCGTTGGTTCCGAATGAGAGGAAGTCCGCCACCTGTGCCAGCGTCCCCGCCCTCATGCAGGCGCGGACGGTCTCCATCATGGTTCCTACCTTGAGGGTGGAGCCCTCGGTGCAGCTCTTCTTGATCATGATCAGCTCCTGCGAGGTGATCACCTGCGGAATCATGATCGATACGTCGGCCGGGACCTCCAGCTTGGCAGTTTCGACAGCCTCAACCTGCATTTTGTAAATCTCGGGATTGGTCACCGCCACGCGCACGCCCCTGTGTCCCAGCATAGGATTAATCTCCTTGAGTTCCGCTATGCGCAGCTTGGTCCTGGCGTCCGTAGTTTCGGTTTCGGAGGGAAGGAACTCGTGGAGAGGTAGATCGAGCAGCCTGATGATGATGGGCAGCCCTTTGAGTTCCTTAAAGAGAGCCGCGAAATCCTCTTTTTGCAGTTTGCTGAGGTGCTGTAGCGCTTTGGCTTTCTGGGCGGGGGTCTCAGCCAGTATGTATTCCCTGATGGCGGAGAGCCGCTCCGGACCGTTAAACTGCCTCTCGGTGCGGCAGAGCCCGATGCCTTCAGCGCCCAGCTTGATAGCCTGCGCCACCATTTCAGGCGTATCAGCATTGGCCCTCACTCCCAGCCGCTTAGCGCCGTCCAGCCACGAGAGCAGCTCGCTGAACTCCTTGATCATAGCCCCTTCTTCAAGGGGGACGGTGCCGATATAAACCGCTCCTGCCGTGCCGTCGATAGTGATGGTATCCCCCTGTCGCACGGTCTTCCCTTTACATATAAATGTCTTCTTTTTGGGATCGATCTCGATATCCTCGGCGCCGCAGACACAGGGCTTGCCCATGGCCCTGGTGACGATGGCGGCATGGGAGGTCAGACCGCCGCGGGAGGTGAGCACACCATCTGCGGCAGCTATGCCCTGTATGTCGTCCGGGCTGGTCTCAGGCCTCACCAGGATGGAAGGCACACTCTTCTTCGATAGGAGCAGTGCATCGTCCACCGTAAACACGACACGACCGGAAACTGCGCCGGGCGCGGCCGCCAGCCCGCTGGTTAAACACTGTTGCCGCTGGTCGGATTTAATATGCTTGTGCAGCAATGCACGCAGATCATCGGCCTTGACGCGTAAAATAGCCTCCTCCACGGTTATGAGGTCCTCGTGTACCATATCCACAGCCACTTTCACCGCGGCCTGGCCGCTTCTTTTTCCCGACCTGGTCTGCAGAATAAACAGCTTCTCCGATTCGATCGTGAACTCAACATCCTGCATATCGCGAAAATGCGATTCAAGCAGGGCGACCTTCTGCTCCAGCTCCTTATACATTTTTGGTAGAATGGATTTGAGTTCGGACACGGGTACGGGAGTTGTGGATCCCGATACAATAGCCTCGCCCTGCGCGCGCTGGATATACTCGCCGAATAACCCGTGTTCACCTGTGCTGGGGTTGCGGCTGAATACGACACCCGTCCCCGATTTGGCATCCTTATTGCCGAAGACCATGGCCTGCACGACAGCTGCAGTGCCTATATCGGAGGGAATATTGTTAAGGCGGCGATATTCGATGGCGCGTATGTTGTCCCATGACTCGAATATGCGCCGGATGGCCGCCCGCATCTCGGATATTCCGTTGATATTGAGCACGGTGTCCATCATGCCCGGCATGGAGACCGGCGCGGAGGAGCGCACCGAGACTTGCAGACCCTTGCCGAGTTTTGCGCCGACTTCTTTCTCCAGCGCGGTCACGGCCTGTGTTATCTCCTTCTCGGACAGCCGGCCCGTTTTCTTGTACTCGTTGTAACCCTGGACGGAAACCACGAAACCCGGGGGTACTGGAAGCCCGATCCTGGTCATGGTTACCAGGTTGGCGCCCTTATTGCCTAACAGGGTTTTATCCTCGCATTTATCGTGAAATGAATAGATGTATCCCATTGTTAGCCACCTCCACTAACGATAATTATATATTATAATGGAGGGGGTGCGTTCGCGATGAAAGAAGGAAAGTGAAGCTTTGATGCTTAATTTATTCTGATGTTCGGCTATCTTCTGGATATGACCAGGTCTTTATCCGGCGTTCTTTGCTCGTCTTCGTCGTATAGCATTTGATATACATCCGCCAGGTCTTTTCTCTGCTTATCGATCTCTTCCTGCTTCAAACCGAATTCCTCCGGGGCCAGGTATATCAGCAACTTGCTGTCCAGCCTGGGATTGGTGGGGTCATGCGCTTCCCAGTCGGCGTTATGTATCCTTTCCACAATCTTTTTTCTGGATAGAACGAGCGGCACAAGCTCCAGCTCCTCCATCGTGACCTGCCCGTCGCTGGAATTCAGCTTTGTGGGCACCGGGAATATATGGTTCACGAAATTGCCGTTTACGTCGGGTATCATACCATAACCGAATTTGCTGTAAAGCCTGGCAAGATTGGGAACGGCATAAGCAAATGCGTAATCGATAGGCTTCACACCACCGATTTCATTCTTTGTGACCTCTGTGGCGTTCTTCCAGATCAGCAGGCTGATGGGGTCATAGGTGGTATCCAGGTTTTTCCTGTTGGCAAGCCTGAAAAATCTGCCGAATTCCGCAATCTTTTCCACGGGGGTCCCTGATCTCTCTATGTAACGGGTGATATTGAAACCGGTGCTGCTCTGCTGTTTTATATCGGGATATTTGTTTTCCATAGGCAATCCGATTATGTCCTGATAGGGGACTATTCGTATGCCGCAGAAAATCTCATCCTTTTCATTAACGGCGATCAGATGAAGGGAGATGGGATCGAAAACGTCGTAGACCATCTTTCTTACGACATCTAAATATATGCCGCTGTCGGCGATATACCTGTCTTCCTTGGCATACAGCTTATATCTGGCGCGGTATATAGCATCCGCCGCGCTGTTGCGGCCGTCGGTTATGTAGAATTTGACGGGCCCGGCCTGATCCACCTGCATGAATATGTTGCTTTCCGCTTTCATTTTATCTGACTGCTCCGTCATTTCACCTACAATATTAAGTTTAAGCGAATATCGCGCCGCCACTACTACTGAGTACGATAATATCTGTTGGGCAGGTAAGTGTCAATGAACTGTGTTCCTGCGTATGCGAGTAGCTGCAGTATTATCCGGCGTCTGTTGAAACCATGCTAAAAGACGTTGTAAAAGTGTTTTGAAGCGCATATAATCACACAGTATGCAGTTTGACGACCCTGCAGTGGTGCCTTCGGGCTGGTTGCTGTGGCCCGGTAGAATCCTCCATTAAATGCTTTAATAGGGAGAGAGGCTGATGAACAGAATGATGAAATCTTTCCACAAAACACCGGGAGTTGCCTTTGCGCTGATACTATCGCTGACGCTGGTTCTCACCGCCTGTGCGCCGTCGACTCCACCCGCACCGGTCGTTGAGCCTCTCAGGAATATAGTCAGCGAGCCGTTATCTATCACTATTCTGCATGTGGGCGATACGCATTCCTATGTAATGCCGCATGATATGATACTCAAGCTCAACGGCAGGGATACGCTGGTTTCGTTGGGCGGCTTCGGTCTGTTGGCTTCCGCGGTAGATGATCTGCGCCGGAAGGAAAAGGATATCATGCTGCTTCATTCCGGCGATGCAACCGAGGGGACCATCTGGATGCCCAAGTTCGAGGGCATGGCGGATTTCGCAGCCATAAACACGTTGAACTTCGATGCGATTGTATTGGGAAACCATGAGTTTGCACAGGGCACGCAAGTGCCGAAAACAATGGTTGATACCCTCAAACCGCCTGTTCTCGCTGCCAATATGGACCTGACACAGGAGCCGGCGATGGCAGCGGGAGTTAAACCGTATGTCATCCTGGAACAGGGCGGCCAGAAAATCGGCGTTATCGGATTGATCACCCCTGAAACGCCGGGCCTCGCGAGGCCGGGTAATACGGTTAAATTCCTGCCGCCCGAGGATATCACCCGCAAATATATATCCGAGTTAAACGGGATGGGCATCAATAAAATTATTATTCTCTCCCATCTCGGTTATGAGCCTGACCTCAAGCTCGCCGCCGCCGTCCCCGGCATGGACATTATAGTGGGAGGGCATTCTCATACGTTCATGGGAGGGCCTGAGTTCGTAGAAATAGGACTCCAGCCGGTTACGTCTTATCCCACGGTGGTTACTGGGCTCGATGGTGACAAAGTACTCATCGTCCATGCCTGGGAATCAAACCAGATGCTGGGGCAGATCAAGCTCGATTTCGACGGTCACGGCAGGATCAGTTCATACAGAGGTCAGCCGTTTATCTATACTACGGACAACTTCAAGCTTGCTGATGCAGAGGGCTGGAATCCTGTGGCCAAGGACTCGCACCAGTATAAGGAAATAGTGGAGGCCCTGGCCAAAAATCCGGGCATCAAGATATATGCAAGCAATTCCAAGATGGATGAAGCGCTTAAACCATACGCCGAACAGGTGGCAGCCGAGCTCAACGCCGTTGTAGGGACCGCCGAAGAGGACCTGATCAGGGGGCATGATATAGGGCCGGGGCCCATTATCGCCGACGCCTTCCTGTGGAGCGCTCAGAAGGTTGATCCGACCGTGCAGCTTGCCCTTTTCGACACATATGACGTCGACTACGATATCTTCAAAGGCCCCATACTGGCAAACGATATCCACATGGTGCTTGACCTCAGACACAACCTGTCGGCTGTTACGCTTAAAGGCAGTCTGCTCAAGATGATGCTGGAGATGGGTCTCGACTCTCATATAAAAATTGAAATGCCTCCGCCCTGCTTCGAGCTCTCGGGCTTCAAGATGACATTGGACATGAACAACGAAAGCGGTGAGCGTATCACTGATATTCTGGTAAAAAATGAAGCCGGAGAATACGTTCCCATGAATATGGATGCCGATTACACGCTGGTTACCACCGATTTTCTGCTCGAGAAAGGCATAGCTCCGCTGGTCAATAAGATAAGCTGGATGGGCCCACAGGGCGAGACCCTGATAAAAAACTTCCTGAAATACAGGGATCTCAATATAAAAGACGTTGACGCACTGACCGATTACATTAAAGAGCTGAAGACTCTTAAGAATCCTACCGAATTGAGGACAACATTGATAAAGGCCGGTCTCCCGTAAAAGGGGAACAACTTGACGCCGGAGGTGGATTGCCCGGTGATTTAGCAGTAGTATTACGGTTGGAATATTCTAATTATGGTTGTCGAGAAAGGGTCGATGCCGCTCAATAAAGGTAACGTTAAATAGAATGGAAATGTCATACGCATGAAAACCTATGACTTATTGAAAAAGACGTTAATGGAGTTAATTCAGGCCAATCACCTGGAATCAGATGATGTCGTTGTTAGAGCAAGGCCACTCACCCCGGATGAGGCGATTGGCAATCCTGAGGACAGGGACTATCCGCTGATTTCGGGCCGTGAGCGGATGGTGCAGGCCGAATTCAGGAATACCATCGGTCAGGCTTATACTGATATGTATGGTAACTTCAGCGGCAAATTGATTGAAGTTGCCGGGATGGAATTAAGAAACAATTACCGCCGGGCCGTTTTCGTATCCAGCCTGAACGCAGTGATGAGGTATCTCGACTTGATTGATAAGACAATACACTGCCGGGATAATGAACCCAGGGAATGCGGCAGGGAACTGGTTGGGTACATAACTTCAAAATACGGGCACCCCAGGATAGCCATGGCAGGTTTCCAACCCAGGCTGGTAGAGTCCCTGGCTGAAAACTTCGAAATTAAGGTAACTGATATGGACAATGCCAATGTAGGATCCACGAAGCTTGGTATGGCTGTACAAAATCCGATAAAAACAAAGGAGCATCTGGATTGGTGCGAAATTGCCGTGGTAACAGGATCGACGCTGGTCAACGATACGATTAGTGAGTTCTTAATCCAGAAGCCGGTTATTTTTTATGGTGTAACCATAGCGGGAGCAGCCAAAATCATGGGGCTGGAGCATTATTGCCACTGCGCCAAATAACGGCAGCTTAATCGGTCTGCAGTTTTTTATTGCGTTCCTGCAGGTATTCTTTAGCCAGGTCTATGTAGATTTGTTTACCCATGGACCAGTGTTCTCTGTCCTGGTCGGTTATCTTTCTCAATTCCCTGGCCGGATTGCCTCCGACCAGGACATTTGCAGGTACTATCTGCTTCGCTTTGATCAGTGTAGCTTCAGCGATAATGGTATTTTCGCCGATTTCAGAGTTAATACTCAGGATTGCTCCCATTCCAATTGAGGCGTATTCGCCGATGTATTTGGAGTGGATGATTGCCCCATGTCCTATAGTGACCTTCTGCCCGATTGTGCAGCTACCGAAAGGAAAGGCGTGTATTATCACCCCATCCTCAACAGCGGTGCCGGAATGTATTATTATGCTGCCGTAATCTCCTCGTATTATGGCGCCGGGTCCGATATAGCAGTTATCACCGACTTTAACATCACCAATAACTGTCGCCTCTTCGCTTACATAGGTGTCCAGCCCAAATTCGGGCTCTTTATTTCTAAAAGAATATATCAAGTTGTTACCCCCAATCAGGATTCAGAACGCGCTATTATAGCACTTCATCGCGATCAGCACTCAATGCCGTCGCGGGCGTTTACGCCCTGCTGATAATAATGTTTAATCTCCGTCATCTCTGTGACCAGATCGGCGGCATCGATAAGCTCTCTGGGCGCGTACCTGCCGGTTAAAACAACCTCGACATTGTCGGGTTTATTTCTGGCTATTTTCAACATCTCATCCAGCGAGATGAGGTGAAAATAATGCGCCGTTATTATCTCATCGAAAACCAATATATCGTAGTTACCACTGGTCATAGCCAGCCATGCTTTTGCCAGACCCTCCTGAGCCATGCGTACATCTTCCGGTTCTGGAGGATTCTTAACATGGATAAAACCCTCTTTACCGTATTGTTCAATGGTTATATACGGCTTCACTAATTTGGCTGCTTCCAGTTCACCATATTGCTGACCCTTCATAAATTGCCCGATATATGTTTTTAAACCATGCCCCATGGCCCTGAAAGCCAGGCCAAGGGCAGCGGTAGTTTTTCCCTTGCAATTACCTGTGTAGACTTGGACGTAGCCTTTACCGAGCGGATGCGGTTCGTCGCGTTTCATATCTATTATCTATCTAATACATGAGCAAAATTGAAAGCTATTCGCGGTCTGATATTGTATCATTCTGACACATTTCAGGCTAATGTAATGCCACTAAAGCCTGTTATTACGCGGCTTAGCGGTTTTATTGCTATCGTCAATTAGTTTCTACTAAACTGTATAATATGAAAAGGATATCTGCAGCAGTGAAAATCCGGAGCAACCGGCTAAGAGGAGTCTATGACGATAAAAAGCGTTTTTAATTTGAGGGTATTCGTTGCCATTGTAGCCTTTACAGTATTTGCAAGTTGCGCAAGTCCTGCATCGCCGCAAGCTGTTAGCGAAAATACGACATCGGGACAGCTGGTCACTGAGAACATAACTCCGGTACAGTCAACCGGTGATAATTTAACACCGGAGCAACCGGTAGCAAACAGCCCGGCAGAGAAAAAAGTTCTTAAAGGTGATAGTTATCTTCAATCAGGTGACTGGGACAAGGCCATCACCGAATACACCGAAGCGATAGCGCTTGATGCGGGGTTGTCTATTGCTTACAGCAGGCTCGGCTTTGCCTGTTACCTGAAAGGTGACTATGAAAGCGCAATTGCAGACTTCACCAGGGCTATTGAAATTAACCCGAAGGATGTGGGGTATTACCTTGGCCGCGGGCTTGTGTTTAACGACAGTGGCGATTACGGCAAGGCTATCAGCGATTTCACCAGAGCGCTGGAATTGGACCCGAAATATACGGATGCTTACTTATATCGCGGCAAGGCTTATTACAAACAAGAGGAATTCCCTAAATCCATTGCCGATTTCAGTCGAGCAATAGATATCGAACCGAATAATGCAAAGGCTTATTATGATCGCGGGCTGGCTTATTCTTTCAAGGCTGATTATGAAAGGGCAATAGCTGACTATACCAGGGCCATAGAGATTGGCCCGCCGTTTGCTACGGCTTACTATAACCGCGGTTTGACCCACCATATCAAAGGCGATTACAACAATGCCGTAGAGGATTACACAAAGGCTATAGAGATGAATCCCAATTATGTCACAGCTTACAACAACCGCGGCGGCGCCTATCTTAAGTTAGGTCAATACGACAAAGCGGAGAGCGATTTCAACAAGGCAAAGGAATTGGGATCACGCTGACTCCTGTGATGGAAGTGGTAGGCCGTATAGGAATCGAACCTATGACCCACTGATTAAAAGTCAGTTGCTCTACCAACTGAGCTAACGGCCCCTGAAACGTTAAAAAGTTTAACATATTCCTTGACGGATACCAAAGTGCTATCCACGCTGCAGCCGCTGACCGGAGTAGTATCGCAGGGCCGTCACTTATTACTGCGGCTGGTATATCGCTGCCTGCACCTGCTGCATCTTTGCAGCAGTTCTTTGAGTGATCTCGAGGCATCGATGGGATGGGATGCGCCTCTATATCTCGAAAGTGGGCTGCGATGATGGAAACCCCTCGATATCATTTCCTCCGCCAGGCGATTATGCCGTTTGACCAGGGAGGATGGATCGAAGAGGCTCTTATCGATATAACCGGTAAGCGACTTGCCTTTGTCCAGACAACCGGCGAACATATGGCACTCGACGTGTTCCCCCAGGAGATGCCGGTCACACATATATTTGGGATTTACCATCCACATCCTCATATCAATAGTCCAATCTGTAAAAAGCAGATAAATACAGGATACACTGATCAGCGCCGCTAAGGGAAAAATGGAGCGGGTGAAGGGATTCGAACCCTCGACGTCTTGCTTGGGAAGCAAGCACTCTACCGCTGAGTTACACCCGCAAGAGCAGGATTTATCTTAGTTTTATTGCCGCAGAACTGTCAAGTTGTCCAAATGCGGGGTTGTGCTAAGCCTTGCGCGCCGCCACCAGCAAAATACCCGGTCCGCCATGAACTCCCAGCGAGGCGCCAAGCTGGTTGACGATGATTCTGTTGGCCGGCAGCGCGCTGCTTAAATCCGCTTTCAGCTGTTCCGCCGCGGCCTGGGATGCGCTGTGTACGATAGCGACCTCGGACAGGGGAAGGTTCTCCCTGACAAAATTCGCCAGCCTCTCCACTCCTTTTCGGTACAGCCTGACTGCGCCTATCAGGTGCACCTCCCCATTGCGGAAGGTCAATAGTGGTTTAATATTTAATATACTGGCTATTTTGCCGACCGACTTGTTGATGCGTCCTCCGGCGATGATGTACTTAAGCGTATCGAAGATACCCAGCATCTTGATATCCGATACCGCTTTTTGTGCCTCATCCACAACATCTTTCAGGCTACCTCCTGCCATGGCGATGCGCGCTGCAGCTATTGCCGCCAGACCCAATCCCATGGAATTGAGTTGCGAATCGACTACAATCACCGGGATACGGTCCGCCACCGATTTAGCGGCCTGTACCGCCGCATTGAAAGTGCCGCTTAGTTTGGCTGATACGTGTATGGATAATATGCTGTCACAGCGCTTCGCCATCTGCATATAGACATTCTCGAAGTCCGGTTGAGTGGGCTGCGAAGTAGTAGGCAGGACATCAGTTGAGACCAGCCGCCGGAAAAACTCGTCGGGCATCATGTCAACCCCATCGCGGTAGGTCTGCCCCTGCCATAGGATATAGACCGGTATGACCTCAATTCCAAGATCCTGCGCCAGCTCCAAAGGTATATCGGCTGTGCTGTCCGTAACAACTCCTACCAACCCAAATCACCTCCGCGTTTATTTCTGGGGGAACCAGGCAGCCCATATGAAAGCATCCATTATGCCGGTCTGAATAAAGAAGGCAGCCGCCCCGGCCACAGCCAGCCAATAGGACCAGGCCGGTTCACGAATATTGCTGCCGAGCAGAGCTGCTAGCAGGGCAAGCGAAGCTAATCCAACGACAAACAGAACAATGCGCACACCCCACCAGGTTAAAGGATTTGGCCTGTCCAGCCAGAGAAAGGTGAGAGGCATCCAGATCGCCGAAGGTAACAGTATACCGATGAATATGACGTTGATCAGCTCAAAACCATAGCTGTTGCCAAAGGCCAGTTTCTTAGCATCCAGGTGAAACAGGATGAAATAAGCAAAGAACAGATAGCCGATGGCGGCCAGCGGCATGGTAATAAGATTGATCTTTTGAACCAATTTGGGTACACCGCCCCACAGCTCAAGCCCTTTACCTGGATGCTGCATCAATCCGATGGCATAGCTGCCCAGCACTGCGACTCCGCCCAGGACGTTGATTACCAGGAAGATGATCTTCGAAATATCCATTTATCCACCTCGCTCGCATCACCAGTTAATAAACTCATTGATTTAAGGGTATTGTATTCGAAATCAGGTCGTTTGCAAAACGGCAACTGATAGGCGGAACTTCCGCATTTCCGGGTGGGACGGAATAAGCATGGCGCCTTTCGGCTTCCTGTTAAAACACAAAGTACATTGACACAGACTAAAAATATTGATAGTCTAAATGACTGACGATCAGTCATAACAGAGATGTCCAGAAAAGCAGTGCCGGGCAGGCAGGGTGAAATACTCGCTGCCGCGCGTGAATTATTCCGCCGGCAGGGTTATGCCCGCACGAGCATGTCCCAGATAGCGGCGCGGTCGGGCGTTGCGCACGGCACGGTTTATCTTTATTACGACTCCAAACTGGCCGTGGCCGATGCGCTGGTGGAAAACTACGTGGGCGGTATATCCGATATTCTGCTGAAAGTGCTATCCGGTTCACTGGGTCCCCATCAGATCAGGACCTGTGTACATCAGGTTCTCGAATATGCTTCCAGCAATGCCGACGTGGTGCGTTTGCTGGATATACGCGCCAACCTGGGCATGGAAAATGTCAGGCCTTATGCGGATAAGAAAGTGCAGAAAATACTGCGCTCCGCCATCGCGACCGGCATCAAGAGGGGCCGGATCAGGGAATACGATACACTGGCGGCTGCGGAACTGGTCGGCGGACTGATCGAGTGGATAACCCGCATCTGCTTCATGTGGTTGAAGTGCGACACGGCCCGCTTCGAGGAAACCGCAATTCAGATGCTGGAACATGCCCTGATAAAGTCTTAACCGCCGATTCTTGCCTATTTCGAGCTTGAATACGTGCTCGCTTTCGATATACAATCAGCCGGATAGGTAGCAGGAACGACTCATGTCATCGCATTCTCTTGATTTTCTTTTCAGCCCGAAGTCCATCGCGCTGGCCGGTGTATCGGCGGACGCCGCAAAGCCGGGACCGGCGCAGTGGTATTTAATGAGCCTGATAAAATTCGGTTTTCCGGGTAAGATCTACCCTCTTCACCCCTCGGGAGGCGAGATTAAAGGGCTCAGAGTCTACAAACATATGGCCGAGATACAGGGAGAGGTGGACTATGTGGTATCCGCCGTCTCAGCCCGTCATACTCCCCAGCTGATCCACGACTGTGTCGCCAAGGGTGTCAGAGCTGCGCACCTTTTCACATCGGGTTACAGCGAGATCGAGGACTCGGACGGAAAACGATTGGAGGAGGATGTTCTGCAGATTGCCAGGGAGGGTGGAGTAAGGCTGATCGGACCCAATTGCATGGGCATCTATTGTCCTTCGGGCGGTATGACATTTGCCGGAGATTATCCCGACCAGTCCGGTTTTCCTTCCCGCTCAGGTTCACTCGGCCTGATCTCACAGAGCGGTGGCAATTGCATCTACTGCATACGCGAGGCCTCGGAGCGGGGGCTGTTTTTCAGCAAGGCCGTAAGCTATGGCAACGCGGCCGATTTGAACGAATGCGACTTCCTGGAATACATGACTGATGACCCGGAAACTAAAATAATCGCCATGTACATCGAGGGCATCAAGGACGGAGACCGTTTCAAACGCGCCCTGCGGCAGGCAGAACGGGCCAAACCAGTCGTTATCTACAAGGCGGGCTACACAGAGACGGGCGCCAGGGCCTGCGCCTCGCACACCAGCGCCATCGCGGGCTCGACAGACGCGTGGCAGGCTCTTTTTAAACAAGTCGGGGTAATACAGGTCACCGGTATGTCGGAGTTGGTTGACATAAGTATCACGCTGGCGTTCATGAAAGCTCCCGGCGGAAGAAACGTGGTGGTGGCCGGCTCGGGTGGGGGAGTGGGTGTTCAGGCCGCTGATGATATCACCGCAGCGGGACTGCATCTTCCATTTTTACATGTCGATTTAAGGCGAACGTTGCGCGGTATTTACGGGACTGAGGCCGGAAGCATGTTTCGAAATCCTCTAGATATACCACCGCTGGGCAGCATCGACCACCATGTCGGGGCCATCCAGGCTGTGGCTGATTCGAAGGATATCGATATTGTCATAATGCAGTTCCCTCTTGACCTTTGGGCGCTTTCGCGCAGGTCGGTGCTGATGGAACATTTTATCGAGGTGGTTACTGCGCTCAGGAAATCCATCGCCAAGCCTCTGGCTGTGGTGTTGCACGATTCTATCACGGTGCAGGCGAGGCGTCTCGAAGAGGATGCTCGGGCACGATTCGCGGCGCTGCAACTGCCTGTCTATCCTTCGATCTCAAGGGCCGCACATGCCATCGACCGCTATATTAGATACAATAGCCGGCACCGCCCATAACCGAAATTTTGCATCGGGGGTATTGTTATATGAAAAGGTGGATTCGTGGAATCCTGATCGCTGCCGCATCATTGCTCGCCCTATGGATGGTACAGGAGATCGGGCTGCGGATCCACGTTGAGCTGCCGTTAAAGACTGATTTCTACGGCGCCAGCATGCGATGAGTATATCTACCTGCCTGATAAGGACCGATCGTCAAGTCATGTTTAATAATGCATATCGGAGGTAAAGATGCCGAAATTGAGTAGCCCTGCGGGCGTACTGGCCTATGCGAAGGCCAATAACTGGTTGGCTTTGAGCGCCTCGGAGGGCAATGTTCTGACAGTATTCCTCACTCCTGCAGGAAATATGGTCGAAATTTACTTTGAAAAAAACAAGATGACACTGAAAGCGCTGACCGTCTTCGTGGGCAAATAGCTCTATTTATACGGCAAGCTTATGCCTTAGGCTTTTAACAGGTTGCTGTCTTCTCCAGTATATGCACGCACATGGCGGCCTCCTCCACCCCTATGTTGCCGCCGCCGTTTTCAGCCAGACCGATGCGCGCGTTCTCAACCTGCCTCAAGCCCGCATCGCCTCTCAGTTGCAGCACCAGTTCATATATCTGGGCCAGGCCGGAAGCGCCGATGGGGTGCCCGCGGCATTCGAGTCCGCCGCTGGTGTTGAGTGGCTTGCTCCCGCCCAGCACCGTCGCTCCCGATTCCGCAAACGAACCACCCTCACCCATAGGGCAGAAGCCCATGACCTCCGCCTGGTGTAACTCTCCCCAGGCTGTGGCGTCGTGGAGCTCCGCCAGGCTGATATCAGCCGGCTCCACGCCCGCGATATCATAAGCCTGAGCGGAGAGCCTTTCGCCGACGTCTTCCCCGTCAAGTGTCCTGTCGCTTCCCTGTCCCAGCACGGAGGCAAGTATCCTGACCGGACGAGCATCCATTAGCTTTTTAAGGTATCTCTCCGAGCAGACTAAGGCGGCCGCAGCGCCGTCTCCCACAGGAGAGCACATGGCTCTGGTCAGAGGGTAGGCCACGGGCTTGTCGGCCATCACCTCCTCCACGGTCATTCTCTGCTGGTACTGCGCCAGTGGATTCAGGGAGCCGTGCAGGTGGTTCTTCGAGCAGATGACGGCGAGCTGGCGCTGGGTTGAGCCGAATTTGTTCATATGCCACCGGGCGCCCATGGCATAGGCGTCCATGAAAATGCTCCTGCCCTCGCCGGGGGCGGATTGATTCTCGGGCATCTCTATCTTAATGACATCGTTCAGGCTGGTGATCATGTTGATATGTTTCTCAAAGTTCTCCACGTCCATGCAGGACGCGTAAGCGGAGAGCGACAGGGCCTTATCGGGATTGCTGATCTTCTCTGAGCCCAGCGCCAGCGCCACGTCGTACATGCCTGCATAGATGCCGGTGGCAGCCAGGTGGAGCGCTGTTGCCCCTCCGGCACAGGCGTTTTCCACGTTCGTGACCGGTATTTTATCGATTCCCATGCCGCGCATTATTACCTGGCCGCGTATGGAATGCTGGTTGGCGAACATACCCCAGAAGGAATTGGCGAAGAAAACGGCCTGCAGGTCTTCCTTGACCAGGCCCGCGTCCTGCAGGGCCAGGCGAGCCGCCTCTTCAGCCATGGACCGGACGCCCTGATCCTGGTATTTGCCGAAGCGTATCATGCCGACCCCGATGATATAGACACCTTTCATGGCTGGCGGGACAGAACCTCCAATGTGGGTACGTTAGAATGGTTGTGGAATATTACAACAATCAGCAGGATATTTACAAGATAGTGTTCCGCTAAGTCACGAATCCGTTTTTTTAGATTCATCAGCACTTTATGGAGTATCAGCCGCGCAGCAATAACACGCGCACGAGCTGAATAATTCCAATTATCAGCAGCATGGCCCAGGTGGCGGCCTTGAAGGCCTTCGACTTCATTTTAATGAAACTGCCGATCACGATGCCCACGATGAATCCCGGAAAAACAAGCGCTGCCAGCTCCAGAGTGAGAACGCCGGCCTGGCCACCGGCCCACATACTGGTCAGCAATGCCAGGTTCAGTATCAGCCAGAGCACGGACAGCGTGGACCGGAACTGGGCCGGGTCATCGATCTTCCTTCCGGCATAGTAGACAATGGGCGGCCCGCCGGCGGCGAACAAACCCTGGAACAGACCCCCTGCGAAGATGACAGGGACGGCGATCCAGCGTCTGAGCGGGGTGTGCGATGCGGCGTCGCTGCGGGAGAGAGCGATTAATTCAAGCGTGGATGTGACCACGATGAAAAGGCCCAGTAGCACGATTAGCAGTGTCTCGCTGGCGTAATCCCTCAGCAATATGCCTGCTGCCAGCCCGAGGATTGCCAGAGGAAGTATGCCGACAAGTATTATCCGCCAGCGTATATGCCTGTGCCAGCGCATGATCAGCCACAGGCTCTGCAATGTGCCCATGGTGACCAGGGCAGGAAGCAGTATATCGATAGGAAAGAGGAATATCCCCAGCGACAGGGCGATAATGGTCGAGCCGAATCCCAGGTAGGTTTCCACCGCATGGGCAAACACCAGGATCAGAGCCAGTATCGCAATGTCGGGCCAGGCAAATGGTATTGGCACGGCTATTTGACGCGGTAAAGGTCGTTGAAATACTGCGTGGTCATTTCTTTAGCCTGCGCCCGGTCGGGCAGGGAGCCGATCATGCCGTAGATCGCGGCCTCGCCCGAGATGTCCTCCTGCTTCAGGAGTGAGACCTCTTTAACCGCATCCGTGAAGTCCTTGAGGAAAGGCTCGACTATCTTAAGATGCATGGGCGACACGGTAAAGTGCAGGGTGGGTGGCATATGCTGGCTGTCGATGTTCCACCCACGTGTCTTCATGGCATCGCCCAGGGTGAAGACATTGAGGGTATCGCTGCCTACCGCAAAGGTGGTGGCCGGTGGGTCCCCGATGATATGCAGGCCTGGAATGAGTTTAATGCCCTCCATCAGCAGGCGCGTTGCCTCCATGGCGTCCTTTGCCAGCCGCATATAGCCTTCCCAGCCCAAAAATTTCATGACCGACCAGGCGGCCGCCATGGGACCGCCGGACCGCGCTCCGGAGATGGCCGGTGTGGCGTAAACGCCCCCGTTCCAATCCGTATAGACGAAGAGCTGGTATTTCCTGAGGTCCGCGTTCCTGTATGTGATAGTGGAGGCGCCCTTGGACACGTAGCCGTACTTATGTATATCGGCGGACATGGACATCACGCCCGCAATGCGGAAGTCGAAAGGCGGGATGGGGTAGCCCAGCTTCTCCAGGAAGGGCAGTATAAAACCGCCCACGCAGGAGTCCACGTGAAACCAGACGCCTTTCTCTTTTGCGACGGCGGCCATTTTCTCGATGGGATCGATTACGCCGTGAGGATACGAGAAAGCAGAGCCCATGGCAAAAATAGTATTGGAGTTAAAGGCCTTCTCGTATGCGTCTAAATCGACAATCGATGATTCGCTGGTGGGCACGGTCACGGTCTTTATATTGAGGTAATAGGCGGCCTTATTGAAGGCCGGATGCGCCGAGCGCGGCATGATCAACTCGGGCTCTTTAATTTCCGGTCGCCTTTCCCTGGCGTAATCCCTGGCTGCCTTGACCGCCATGATGATGCTCTCCGTGCCGCCTGTGGTCATGTTTCCCGCAGCATTTGGTCCGCCGTGGAGCAGGTCGGCGGTCATGGATGTGACCTCGGTCTCCATGCGCAGCAAACTGGGGAATGCGAAGGGGCTGAGCCCGTTCTCGAAGACGAATGTGCTGATGGCCGTCTCCACCACCTTGCTGACGTCCTCTGAGGCCCTGAAGACCATGCTGAAGGCGCGCGCGCCCTTCCAGTCCATGTCGCCGGATTTAAGGGCAATCAACTCTCCCTTGATCTTGTCGATAGGTATACCTTTTTGCGGAAATTCCATTGCAGCTTAACCTCCCAAAACATAGTAGCTTTTAAGGCCTTATAATACAAGATGGAGATAGAGAGCAGCTTCAGCTATCAGGCGTTCCCGGCCGAGGGATCGGACTTGCGGGAGACCCTGTCTGCTGGAACGGAGGCCATGGTATGCATGGCCCTGGCGACCAGCTTCCTGTCCCCGCCATTAACCGAGTATACTTCCGCCTCGGTAAACAGGATATTTTTACCCGGCTTGGTCACATGTCCACGGCATTCCAGGTATTCCCCGTCAGCGGGTTGAAAATAGTTGATCTTGTATTCGATGGTCAGGATGCGCCGGTTATCTGTCACCAGCGAGTAGCTGGCGTATCCCGCCGTGTGGTCGGCCATGGTGGCGATCAGGCCTGCATGCGCGAAGCCGTCCTGCTGGTAATGCCGCTGCCGCAGCTTGATCCTGGTGACGAAGTCACCCGGCTTGAGGGATACCGGAATCAGTCCCAGGTATTTTGTAAATCCCTGCACAGCGTCCTTTTTCAGGAATTCCAGCCTGGCGCGGTCTATCTTCATTCAGCTACTCCTGTACCAGAGTGGATATTAGTATAACGCATCGCATCTGTAATTATCATCACAGCGCGGTTACACTGTGATGAGGCTGCAGACGATACAGTAACAGTTTTGTCGGTTGGAGTTGAAAAAAGTAAGAGAGACCTCAAAATATAAGTAATAAACACAAATAACTTATAAGGA
>JAFGHL010000107.1 GCA_016930155.1 Dehalococcoidia bacterium
CCGGAGGCACAGAATTCGGCTTATAGTCCTGCTTGGCAATATAATAAATATATAAGCAATCATCGTATGAAGATATAAAAAGAATACCGGAGACATTTATAAAATGAACAAGTCTTTTATCGTTAGTGTTGTAATGGTGCTGTCGTTGTTGTGCACCAGCCTGCCTTTGTTTGGTTGCGATGCGCCCTTTGTACCCAGTGAAGTGGATAAGGAGACGCTCAAAGATTTGCCGACCGAATTTCAGATACAGAGCGAGGCTTGGCAGAAGCTGCAGCAGTATTATGTCGATCAGGAAGAGATCGACCCTACCAAGATCTCGCAGGGTGCTGTGAGGGGTATGGTGCAGGCGGTTGGTGATCCATACACAGATTACTATTCACCTGATGAATACCAGTCGACCATGATCGGTCTTACAGGAGTGTTCCAGGGAATAGGCGCTACGATTGAGAAGAAGAGCGGTTACATTGCCATAGTAGCGCCGATAGCCGGCTCTCCCGCTGACCAGGCAGGCCTGCAGACGGGGGACCTCATACTCAAAATCAATGGGGAATCTACCGAGGGCATGAACGCCGATATAGCGGCGCAGAAGATACGCGGACCGGCTGGCTCTAAGGTAACTCTTACCATAGGCAGAGAGGGGGAAAGGGACACTTTTGATGTAGATATAGTCAGGAGCGAGATAAAGATGGATTCGGTTAAATCCGAGATGCGGGGCGATGTGGCTTATATCAGTATCTCGCATTTTATACTGCCGACGGCGGAAGATTTCAGTGTTGCTCTTAAGAAAGCATTGGATGAGGGTGCCAGGGGACTCATACTTGACCTTCGTAGCAATCCCGGAGGCATACTTACTCAGGCTATCGATGTAGCCAGCCAGTTTCTGGTCAGAGGGGTGGTGGTAAAGGTCATCGATAAGAACGGTACCGAATCGGTACAGAAAGTGAGAGGCGGCGGCATAGCCACCGACGTGCCCCTTATTGTTTTGATAGATAAAGGTAGCGCCAGTGCCAGCGAGATCGTGGCCGGGGCATTACATGATAATGAGCGGGCCAAGCTGGCCGGTGAGAAAAGCTACGGCAAAGCCAGTGTGCAGAATATCGTTAAACTGAGTGACGGGTCGGCGATAAAAATAACCACAGCTCATTACTATACTCCCAACGGAACGTTGATCAGCGGCAAGGGTTTGATGCCGGATTATCCGACCAGCCTGCTGGGAGATAACCTAACCAAATGGGCCGAAGGCTATATAGATGACATGCTAGCCGGTGAACCCATCGAAGTTCCTCCTGCTCCTGAGATCAGCGCTGCTGATGAATAGAATTTCAGTATTATGACGATATCCGGCAGAAATATCTGTGCAGCCGGGTGTCAGCGGTCAATTCTGGATGAAAAGAAGTCGCCAGCAGGTTTCCCTGCCTGGCGGCTACTATCCTGCCATCCGGCAGCGTGGCCAGTGTTTCGACTTCCTCACCGGTCTTCTCTAGATAAGGCGCTCTGATGAAGACGCCAGGGAAAGGATCGTCCCCGAGCGTCGAGATATCTAGGCTGGTCTCAAAGCTGTCGACCTGCCTGCCGAAGGCATTGCGCTTTACGGTAATGTCCATCAGTCCCAGGGTTTCCATCGGCGTAGCATCAGTATTGTGTACGTTATTGGCCAGACAGATCATGCCGGCGCATGTTCCCCATATGGGAAGCCTGCGGGCGGCGAACCGCCTGATAGGTTCAACCAGATCGAAACCGTGCATTAGTTTCAGCATGGTCGTGCTTTCCCCGCCTGGAATAATCAGGCCGGCGATCTTATCCAGTTCGGCGGGCAGCCGGACTTCCATGGCCTTGATAGCGATCTGCTCTAACATTTTGGCGTGTTCGATAAAATCGCCCTGAAGGGCTAGAATGCCTATGATCATGCAAGGGAACCCTCCATATTCATAAAAGTTGGATTTAAGTATATAAGGATAATCCTTTCGCAGTCGACCGTAAAATCAGATAGCCCCATGCCCGGTCAACCGGGCATGGGGCTATCTACGGTAATCTATTTTAATCCAATGCTAGAGAACAGGCAGGTATTTCTTTAGCTCGTACTCCGTCACCTGTATTCTATATAAATCATATTCAACTTTCTTATTTTGTATGAAGGCGTGGAAAAGATGGTCGCCCAGCGCTTTTTTGACCAAGGAGCTTTTTTCAGTGATGGCGATGGCTTCCTCAAGGCTTCCTGGTAGAGTTTTGATACCACGTTTCTTCCTCTCCTTGTCCGACATTTCGTAGACATTTTGTTCGACTGGTTTGGGTGGTTCAAGTCCTTTTTCAATGCCCTCCAGCCCTGCTGCCAGCATGACGCTGAATACCAGGTAGGGATTGCAGGCAGGGTCGGGCGACCTGTACTCAACACGTGTAGCCGTTTCCCGACCGGGTTTGTATTCTGGTACTCTTACCAGGTCGGCGCGGTTGCGGCGTGCCCATGACAGGTAGACCGGGGCCTCGTAGCCGGGTACCAGCCTTTTATAGGAATTTACCCATTGGCTGGTCACAGAAGTGATGTCGGGAGCATATTTAAGCAAGCCGGCTATGTAGTTTTTGGCTATCTTCGACATGTGCATGGGGTCATTTTTATCGAAAAATGCGTTGCGTTCACCTTTAAACAGCGATTGATGGACGTGCATGCCGCTGCCGTTTTCACCGAAAATCGGCTTGGGCATAAAGGTGGCATAGACGTTGTTTTCCATGGCAATTTGCTTGACCACCAGCTTGTAGGTCATGACGTTATCAGCCATGGTAAGTGCATCGGTATAACGCATATCAATCTCGTGTTGGCTGGGGGCGACTTCATGGTGCGAATATTCAACGCCGATGCCCATTTCTTCCAAGGCCAGGACGGTCTGTCTCCTGAGGTCGACTCCCATGTCAAGCGGCACTAAGTCGAAGTAGCCGCCCGAGTCCAGTATCTGGGTCGCCACGTTATCCTTGAAGTAGAAATATTCAAGCTCCGGCCCGACGTAAAAGGTATAGCCCATATCAGCGGCTCTCTCCAGGTTTTTCTTCAGGATGAACCTGGGGTCGCCTTCGAACGGCTGTCCGCCCGGTTTGTAGATATCGCAAAACATACGGCCCACGGACTGTTCCTTTGGTCTCCAGGGCAGGAGCTGGAAGGTGTCGGGATCGGGGAGAGCGATCATATCGCTTTCATCAATTCTGGCGTAGCCTTCAATGGAAGAACCATCAAAGCCCATGCCTTCTTCCATGGCTTGCTCCAGCTCTTCGATGGTAATCGAGAAACTTTTAAGAAATCCCAGGATATCTGTGAACCAGAGGTTTACGAACTTGACGTCGTGCTCCTTGGCCATCTTAAGTACGTATTCCATTGCCTCCGCTCTATCTTTTTTAATCATTTTTCCTCCGGTAATTTTATTTTCAGTACGGCCCTGGATATATTCAAGCTGAAGCCATATCAATTTACCAATATACTGGGAGAAATATAACTTTTAAATGTTACAAACAGATTAACTTATTATTCACATGATATAGACGTTATTTACCGGTCAGGCAGGGTTCACCGCTGTCGCTGGTCCTGACCCTGAAGGCGTTTTCGACAGGGAGGACGAAGATCATGCCGTCCCCCTCCCTGCCGGTCCTGGCCACGCGGCAGATTGCTTCGACTGCTGGCTGACATTCATCCTCGTGCAGCACCAGCTCTATCTTGACTTTAGGAAGAAAGTCTACACGGTATTCTCCTGCTCGCCATTGCAATGCAATACCCTTTTGCCTGCCGCGCCCGCTGACGTTTGTTATGGTCATTCCCAGCAGTCCCTGGCTGGCCAGTGCATCTTTGACCGCATCCAGCTTTTCGCTCCTGATAATTGCCTCTATTTTCTTCATTATGAGACACCTCCATAAGCGTTTTCACCGTGCTGTGATATATCCAGACCTACCGATTCCTCTTCTTCCCTGACGCGCAGTCCCATGGTGACCTTAATAGCATGCGCCAGCAGCCAGGAGACTGCGAAAGAAAAGACCATGGTGGCTGCAATCGCAGCTATCTGTATGATGACCTGTTTCCAGTTGCCGTCGATAAGGCCTGAGCCGGCCGGGTTAACGGCTGTGGTGGCGAAGATGCCGGCAGCCAAGGCTCCCCAGGTGCCGCCCATGCCGTGGCAGGCAAAGACATCCAGCGACTCATCGATCCTGTTGACCTTGGCCCTCCACAACATTACATAATAAGAAATGATGGAGCCGATGGCGCCAATGGGTATGGCGGCCCACGGCTGCACATAGCCGGCAGCCGGTGTAATTGCCACCAGCCCGACTACTGCGCCGGTAGCAGCCCCCAGTACGGAAGGCCTGCGGTGAATCCAGCCCAGTGCCATCCAGGTGAATCCGGCCGCTGCTGCGGCAGTATTGGTCGTGATGAATGCATTGGCGGCGAGCCCGCCGGCCGTCAGAGCGCTGCCAGCATTGAAACCGAACCAGCCGAACCACAGCAATGCTGCGCCCAGGACGACATAAGGGATATTGTTTGGTTCCATGGTCTCCTTTTCTTTGAATCCGTGGCGCGGGCCGAGCACCAGTGCCAGTGCCAGGGCAGAGATGCCGGCGTTGATATGTACAACGGTGCCACCGGCGAAGTCCAGCGCTCCCATCCGGGCCAGCCAGCCGCCACTACCCCAGACCCAGTGGGCAACCGGGCAGTAAACGAGGGTAAACCAGAGCACGGCGAAAGCCAGCAGTGCGCCGAACTTAATCCGCTCCACCACGGCTCCTGTCCACAGCGCCACCGTGATGATGGCAAACGTGGCCTGGAAGGCCATGAAGGCCAAGTGGGGAATGGTTGTGGCGTATATATCGGAGGGGTACTGTCCCACACCGGCCAGCCCGAACCATGAAAAATCACCGAGAAGGCCTTTGACATCCGGCCCGAAGGCCATGGAATATCCGTAGATTACCCAGAGTACGGATATCATGCAGAGGATAGCGAAGCTCATCATTATGGTTGAAAGAAGGTTCTTCCTTCTGACCATTCCGCCGTAAAAGAAGGCCAAGGCGGGTGTCATGAGCATAACGAGCGCTGTTGAGACAAGTATCCATGCAGTATCGCCCGAATTCATGGGTATAACTCCTTAAATTTGATAGGGGTAGTTTAAAGGAGGCAGGTTTCGGGGTTGTTACACGAATGTTACGATTATGTTACAGGATTGGTTATTTAACAGGAGGGGAGTCTTTAAACTTGTAGCCGATATTCCTGACGGTATCTATGAATGTATGTTCTGGGTCTTCGATCTTGCTGCGCAGTCTTCTAATATGCACATCGACTGTGCGGTCGCCACCGTAGTAATCGTAGCCCCACACCTCATTCAGCAGCGCTTCCCGTGTGAAGACCTTGCCCTTGTGGGTGGCCAGCAATTTCAGTAGCTCGTATTCTTTGAAAGTCAGGGCCAGCAGCCTTCCTCCCACCTCTGCCTCGCACCGGATCGTGTCTATGACTAGGTCGCCTGACCTGATTATTTCTTGGCCGGATTTGTCAGCCCTAGCTGCCAGCCTGCGTATCCTGGCTGCCAGCTCCTCTATGTTCCACGGTTTCATAATGAAGTCGTCCAGACCCTGCTCACTGATGATGCTGGGCAGGGTGGATGGTGATACTAGGGCGATGACGGGCAGGATACGCCGCAGCTTGAGTTTCCTGAACCACCACCAGATGGAATCATCCTTGGATAAAGGTGATGACATGTCGACAAGAACAACGCTGAAAGACTGCCGACGGTCCTGGGACAGCACGTCATTTGCATCTATACAGGAGGTGCAGGAGAAACCCATGCGGCTGAGCCCTGCGGTGAGCTCCTTCCCGCTGTCAACTGCTTCGGTTACCAGCAAGACATTATTCATATAATTGTGAACAATTATATCAATTCTTTCACTGGTTTGAGCCGGGCGACCTCCATCATCCCGCACATGGCTTGGCTGCTGACATCTATGCCTGACTCGGCTGCTGCGGCAGCGGGGTTTAAGCCGCTCATAATTACCAGTCCCACCTTTTCGGGGTTGAAGGGCACCTCGTACAGTCTTTCGCCCGGTTTTCCCAGGGTGGCAAAGCTGATTAAACCGCTGTTTTGCATCTTGTGCAGAAGCTCCCGGGCCTTGCCGGTTGAAAGCGTTGGTATTTCATGATAGCTGGCCAGTACCTTGCCTTCGCCGTTGACGGAGGCGCCAGTTACATCCGTCATCCTGCCGTTTAAGAAAATATCTGAAGGGTCCATGGTTGAGCCTGAGAACTTGATCAGGTCGACAAACCTGAGAGGCTGTCCTTCCCTGATCTGAAGCAGGCCGCTGAATCGTGCCTGGGCCGGTATGCCGGATTTCAGTAGGCAGCCGTTGACAGCTACGCTGCTCAGTGTGGCCAGTGCGACTTGACTGGTAGCGACCACCACATCGCCCAACTTGCCGCCTTCCGTTGCTACCGCAACCTTGCCGGACGAGCAGAGCCCGGCTTCGAAAACCGGCAGCATTGTCCTGAGAGTCCGTGAGTAATCTTCCTTTCTGAAGAAGGATATATCGATGGGCGCTACGCCGGTGCCAGAGCGTAGGCCTGCGGTGGTCTGATAAGCCAATCGTTCGATTTTCGTATTGATGAAACCGATTTTGTCGGTGACCAACGAGTTTCTCAGTTCTTCCAATCCAGGGCCGGTGATAGTGCGCCCGTCCTTGTGGCCGGCCGAACGGGTCATGCCCCGCTCATCCATTATTTTAAGATGGTAGCGCACGGCCCTCTCGCCCAGGCGGATACCCTTTTCTGCCAGCAGCCTTGATATATTCCTGCTGCCCATGGGTGAGCGTGAATCGCTGAGTATCTGCAGTATGGCGGTTATTTTTCTTTCAACGTCACGGGCTTCTTGTCCAATCATGCCTTTCTCCGCTGTTTATGAGCACTGCCGCTACATCCTGACCGGTATGCCTTTCCGTGCAAAGTATTCTTTTACCTCCGTAATGGAAAACTCGTTGTAGTGAAAAATGCTAGCCGCCAGCACAGCATCGGCTTTTCCTTTAGTCACAGCTTCATAGAGGTGCTCTAGGGAACCGGCCCCACCACTAGCGATGACCGGCACGCTTACCAGTTCATTTACCCGGCGGTTGAGCTCGTTGTCATAGCCTGCCCTGTGACCGTCGGCGTCCCAGCTTGTCAGCAATATCTCGCCGGCTCCCAGGCCGACTGCCGTCTTTATCCAGTCAAGCGCATTTATACCGGTGGGTTGGCGTCCGCCGTGCGTACATACTTCCCAGCCGGGCTTTCCGGATAAAGCAGAACGCTTGGCGTCCACGGCCAACACGATGCATTGGCTGCCGAAGATATCGGAGCCCTGCTTGAGCATATGCGGGTCCTGTACCGCCGCGGTGTTCACTGATACTTTGTCTGCTCCTGCCTGGAGCATGCGGCGCATATCTTCCAGTGAGCGGAGGCCACCGCCCACGCAGAGCGGCACAAACACCTGCCGGGCTACCTTTTCAACCACGTGGACCATGGTGTCCCTGCCCTCGGGTGTGGCACCGATGTCGAGGAAGACCAGCTCGTCGGCTCCTTCCTTGTAATAGAAGGAAGCCAGCTCGACGGGATCGCCGGCGTCGCGGAGGTTGGTGAAGCTGGTGCCTTTGACCACGCGTCCTTCGGTCACGTCCAGGCACGGGATAATTCTTTTAGTTAACATAACATATCGATCCGGGAGTTGCTTTTAAACACAGGCGATTTTCAAAAAATTGCTGTACATCTGAAGCCCCGGCTCACCGCTTTTTTCAGGGTGGAACTGGGTGGCGAAAAGGTTGTCGCTGATAATCACGCTGCAGAAGGAGAGGCCGTAATCCGTTAAACCGGCCACCACCAACCCGTCGCACGGATCGGCGTAATAGCTGTGAACGAAGTAGAAATTGGCATTATCGGGGATGTCTGTAAAGAAAGCATGCCTAAACTGCTGTTTGACTTGGTTCCATCCCATGTGGGGTATTTTTAAGCCGGGCGGGAGCTTTCTGACCCTGCCCTTGATTATATCCAGACAGCCGTATTCTCCTCCCTCCTCCGAGGCGGACAGCAGCACCTGCAGGCCCACGCAGATGGCGAATAGGGGGCGGCGCTTTTTAACCAGTTCCTTGATGGCTGCGGCCAATCCCGATTTTTCCAGGCTCTGCATGGTGGCCCCGGCCGCCCCGTCACCTGGGAAGAATACCGCATCGGCCATGAGGACCTCGGAGGCGTTGCCGGTCACGGAAGGGTTATAGCCGAATCTCTGGAGGGCATTAACTACGCTGCCGAGATTCCCGGCGCCGTAGTCTATAATGGCTATTTTCTTTGATTGTTTGCCCATTAGGCCAGCTCCCTGAGGGTGGTTTGGACAGGTAATCGGTAAATAATTTCCTACCGGAATACTAACATGCCATACGGAAACATGTCAACGCCTGTTTAAAACCATTACATCATTTCCGCAATAAATACCGTTACGGCAAAATATTACGGAAGTAATTGGGGCTTTTACTATGGTGTTGGTAGTACTGCATCGATTCGTAGTCTATTGTGTGGGGTAGGGTGCTCCAGGTTTTATTAATGTATTTCTGGTGGCTTATGTCCATCAATGAGCCATGTTGGACTGGGTTTATGGCACGGGCTGTAAAGATTGATTTTTGTAAGGTTGCTATGAGAAGTGAGTCTGTGAGCAGCTCAGTCATATAGCCCGCGCTTGCGGTTCTCTTCCACAATTCGGTGATATTCGCGGTCAACATCTATGCCCCTGTCGCGCAGCACGCGCTCCATCATCTCTACCGAGTGGTAAAGATCCAGGTAACGGTGCAGCCAGATCTGTGGCTGATCGGGGTCTTTGTGAAAATCGTCTGAAAACTGGTTGTATTCCTCGGCTATCTTGGCAAATTCACGTCTGGTATCGAACTGGCCTTTAACGCGAGGGAATTTGAAAAGTTCCTTGACCTTGCCCAGGTGCCTCTGGAAGATATACTTGTCGACATACCAGAATACGCAAGCCAGTATCAACTGGTTAAGCAGGAAAGCAGGAAAATCGGGTATACCAATCTGTCCCCTTAGTAAAACCTGCAGCGCTGCGCCGGCAATACCCGACAGCAGAATCCACCGGCCGAATACGTAGATGAACCATTCCCTGGAAAACATGGCGTACCCCCTCTATTGCTCGTGCGCTTATTGTGTACTAATACTATCATCGGTGATTGCGGCTGTCTATGTTGTTAAAAGTCAAAGGACCCTCCGGCGCAGTATAATGCTATTGCCGGCTGTTAAAGCTGACAGAGGGAGATTTACGATGAAGATTGTATATGATAAGCGATACACCGGAGTATATGAGAACGACCCGGCGGCGGCGCCTGGACGTATGGAGCCCATCGCCAAAGAGCTGGCCAGCTTTGAATTTGTGCAGCCGAAAAGCGCACGGGAAGATGATATCCTCTTGTGTCACACACAGTCCCATATCAGCTATATCCGGAGTGACGTCAGACTGTTCGAGATGGCCATGCTGGCGGCTGGTGGAGCCCTTGAGGCGGCAGATCTGGCGGCGCAGGGAGAAGCTGCCTTTGCTGCAATCAGGCCGCCTGGACACCATGCCAGCGCTGATAGCTGCTGGGGCTTCTGCTTTTTCAACAACATCGCCATAGCCGTATCTTGGCTGCTGGAAAACGGGAAAATAAAAAGCGCCCTCATACTCGATTTCGATTTGCACTTTGGGGATGGGACGCACAATATCTTTGAGGCCAACCCGGCTGTGACCTATTTCCATCCTGAAGATGTGACAGGGAAAGGGTTTATCGAAAAAGTGAACAGCCACCTCAATACCTGCCAGGCTGACATGATTGCGGTATCCGCCGGATTCGACAGACATGTAGAGGACTGGGGCAGGCTGCTAACTACGGAGGACTACCGTACCATAGGCGGGATAGTAAAAGAATATGCTTTGAACAACTGCAAGGGTGGGAGATTCGGCGTGCTGGAGGGTGGCTACAACCATAGCGTATTGGGGAAAAACGTCAGGGCTTTTGTAGAGGGCATGGCCTGACAACCATACCCTCGCTCAGCACAATACTTTGGAAGCAAAAAAGCTAAATACAACGTTATTGTTGGGGTGACGGGGCTGCGGGGGCTTCGGGCATCCATGATTGCGTAGGTCCGCTGGTGAAGGAGGCCTTCTGGTCGCCGCCGGCGACGAAAGGAGAACAATGCTGCCAGCAGTTCGTACAGCCCTGCCACCACCCGCGCTGCCATCCATAACGCCAGCCGTTGCTCCAGCCAGCATCATAGCCCCTGGTATAGCCGACCTGCTCTCCCTGCTGTTCACCCTGCGCCTGTCCCTGTGCCTGGCCTTTGGCCATACCTTCGGAGAACCCTTTGTTATATCCGTCGGTCTCACCTTCCTGTTTGCCCTGCTGGTAACCTGCTCCATGGCCTTTGGAATAGCCGTCCGTAGAACCTTTATTATAGCCGTCGGTATTGCCCTGCGTATATCCTGCTTTATAGCCGCTGTTCGAGCCCATCTGATAACAGCCGTATCCAACGGCCGCCGTGGCGATAATAATCAAAATAATAATAATGGTTATCTTTGCTGTCCCTAACGTCATGTGACTCCTCCTTAAGCAGCTTTAATATTGCAGGACAAACGCTCATCCCGGCCATGATTCACATTCCAGAAAGATTTAAAACATACTTCCCCACTGTCAAACTATCATATGAAGAAATTATTTTCAAGCATTGCAGCATTATTATGCAACTGGCAGGATGTATAATATGTGCGGTATTGACTGAACTCAGATGTATTAGATATCTGCGAAATTATTGTTGTACAATTAGATGATTTGTTGATTGGAGCGAACGTACGGCCGCTCATAAAGCGAAGCGGCTTAAATTACTTAGTTGAGGAGCAATCGATATGAGCGATCATGAATATAATGTAATAGTAATAGGTGCGGGTCCTGGAGGTGTTGCCTGTGCTGCTGCATTAGCCGGCAAGGGCATAAAGATCCTGCTGGTGGAAAAAAATGACCGCCCCGGCGGAAAGTCCATGTCATTTTCCAAAAATGGCTTTACCTACGAACTGTGGCCGATCAGCGGCAGCCCGACCCGCGACAACCGCTTCAGCCAGTTTACCAGAGAGTTGGGGCTGGATTTGCAGATGATACCACCTCCCGGCATCAGCGGGGTTCTTTATAAAGATAATCAGACCGGTGAGTATAAGCCGTTCACCAAGGAAACCGGCAATCCCACCGAAGAGCAGGTGAAAGAGGTCAAGCGTTTTCTGGGCGATATCAGAGCGATGCAGCCGGATGAAATAGATAAGCTGGATGATGTGACATTCCATGATTTCATAAGCAATTACAGGGTTCCGGTGCCTTTTTACAGCCAGCAGGCTATGGATGCCAATATTACCTTCGTGGAGCCGATCGATATGCTGGCAGCTTCTGAAGTGGTTAGGACGCGCCAGGACTTCATGCGCAGCGGTGCGGGCCTCTATTTCAAGGGTGGCTACGGCAAGATGGCCGAAGCGCTGGCCGGTTCGGTGAAAGCCAACGGCGGAGACGTATTGACCAATGCCAGGGTAGAGAAAATAGAGATAAAGGACGGTAAGGTAACCGGCGTTGTAACAGCCAAAGGGACTTTTAAAGCTCCTATTGTAGTCAGCAACGCAGGCATTCAGCCCACCGTGCTGAAGCTGGTTGGCCCTGAAAATTTCGATAAGGACTATGTTGAATATGTACGTAAGCTACAGCCTTCGGTCGGACTAATGGGTATACGCTATTTCCTGGACAGGCCGGTCTTCGACCTGTGCACTTATATAACCTACTCTGATGACAACTATATCAACAAGCAGCGGCTGGCTGATCTCGAGAAAGGCAAGGCGCCGGATGATCTACTGGTGTTCATGGTAGTGCCATCGGTATTTGATCCCGATCTGGCCCCGGTGGGCAAGCAATGTGTGCTGGCTTCTACGCTATGCCCGGCCGATGCCAAATATCCCTACAACGATATGCTGTGGAAAAAGCTGGATGCCACCATCAACAAGATCTGGCCGCTGGTGGCAAAGCATACTGAATCGAAAGATTTTTACAGCACGGGGGACGTCAGTTCCGTGTCCAGGGACCACGTGCTGCCTGGGCAGGGTGGTGAATGCATCGGGTTGGGACAGATCGTCGGGCAATGCGGCAAACATAAGCCGTCTGCGGCGGCCCCGGTTAAAGGGCTGTTTTACGCGGGATGTGATGCAGGCGGCTACGGTTGCGGCACGCACCACGGCGTGGATTCCGGCATAAGGGTGTCGGAGCTGGTGCTGCAATATAAAAGGAGCCTGTAGTTGAAGGGTACCGCCTAGTAGCGTTCAGCCAGGTAGGTGCCGCTCTTGCCACCGGTCTTTTTGATCAGGCGTAGGTCGCTGATGGTCATGCGCTTGTCGAACATCTTGCACATGTCGTAGACGGTCAGTGCGGCAATGGAGACAGCGGTCAGCGCTTCCATCTCGAAGCCGGTTTTGCCGTCGCCGTTTACGGTGGAGGTGATCTCAATACAACTGTCCTTTTCCATGAAATCGAAGTCTACCGTAACCCCTGAGATCAGCAGAGGATGGCAGAGGGGGATCAGCTCAGGGGTCCTCTTGGCGGCCAGTATGCCTGCCGTCTGGGCAGCGGTGAGTACGTTGCCCTTGGGTATCTTGTTTTCTTTAACCAGGCTGAGCGTATCCTTGCTCATGTGGATATGTGCCTTGGCCATAGCTGAGCGCTGGGTTATTTTCTTGCCTGTCACATCTATCATGCTTATATCATGTATGCCCATATCTAATCCTCCGGCCCCGGATATTTAGTGCTCTCTGCTTTGTCCGCAACCCCGATGTGCGGCGGCTTTTCTCAGCTTTCGCTCGGAATGGAAGACTCGGTAATTTGACTGTAATTCTCTGGTCCGCCGTGCAGGATCTCAACCGCGTGGGGAATCACGGGCAGGAGAATATCCAGATATTCCTGCACCGCCTCGGCGTTTTCGGGAAAGTTGACGATCAGACACTTCCCTCGTATGCCCGCCATACCCCGGCTCAACATGGCGGTAGGGGTATTAATATAGCCGTCGGCCCTCAGGGTTTCCACAATGCCGGGCAGCTCTTTTTCGATGACCGAGCGTGTTGCCTCGGGGGTTACGTCGCCGGGGCTGATGCCCGTACCCCCTGTGGTAACGATGAAGTCAACCTCGCCGCTGTCAGCCCACATCGACAGCGTCATGGCTATCAGCCTGGGGTCGCTGGGAACTATTTCATACTTGGCTACAATGATTTCCAACTCCCTGAAAATGTTGACCATCAGGTCACCGCCGGAATTCTTGCGTTTACCCGCGTATCCTTTATTATCGACAGTTAAGATACCCGCCTTGTATGCCATGTTTTCTTCCTGATAAATTTAATAATTTTATTATACCAGTTGGTATCGTATCTGGAACGTATTATGTTGGCATGGAGATGAAAAGTCAACCAGACTGCTGTTTTTCCAGCTTGCGCAGCTCGGCGCGCAGCAGCTTGCCCAGCAGGTTCTTGGGCAGCGTTTCCACTATCTGCACAGACTTGGGCACCTTGAAGCTGGGCAGCTTTTGTTTGCAGTACGCTATGATCTTCATGCTGTTGATCATCTCATCCTTGTGCAGGACGCAGAAAGCCTTTATCTCCTCGCCGTAAGTTGGATCAGGTACGCCGATAACACCGGCATCGGCTATCTGTGGTATCTCCAGCAGCACCTCCTCCACCTCGCGTGGCGATACGTTCTCACCTCCCCTGATGATGATGTCCTTCTTGCGGTCGGTGATAAAGAAATAGCCCTCGTCATCCATATAGCCGACGTCGCCGGTATGCAGCCAGCCGTTTTTCAAGGTTTTTGCCGTCTCTTCAGGCATGTTCCAGTATCCTTTCATGATGGTGGGGCCTTTAACGACCAGCTCGCCTGTCTGACCAGGCGGGAGCGCATTATCGTTGTCGTCGAAGATTTTCATGGTGTCGGCTTTGATCATGCACACGCCGATGGAGCCGTATTTGGGCGGCCTGCTGGGTATATTCCCGCAGGTGGTGGCCCCGGTCTCGGTCATGCCCCAGCCCTCGTAGATGTCCGTCCCTGTTTTGGACTTCCACTGCTTGCCGACCTCTGGTGGCAGCGGGGCCGCGCCGCAGGCACAGGTCTCCAGTGAGCTGAGGTCGTATTTATCGATATCGGGATGGTTCAGCATCATGATGTACATGGCGGGAACGCCCGAGAAATTCGTAACGCGGAAGTCCTGTATATACTTCAGGGCCTGGCTGGGATCGAACCATTTCATAATTATGCTTCTGCTGCCAAAGAGAATGCCTGTAAGGGATACCGCCAGACCGAAGGAGTGCGACAGCGGCAATACAAAAAGGCTGATCCCCAGGTCGAAGCTGGATACCCTGATCTGAGATTCAATCAGCTTATGCGCCCTGACATCCATCTGTCTCCTGTTGATCTGCAGGCTGGTGCTCAGGTAGCGGGAAACGAAATCGGCATATCCTATAGCGGTCAGGTACAGGCTAAGGTGGGTATGCATGACCCCCTTGTTGGGCCCGGTCGTGCCTGCCGTATAAATTAGGGCGGCAACGTCGTCGTTGTCCGTTTCCTCTATTGCGAGGCTGCCCTCCCTGTTTTCCACGAATTTGTCATATCCAGTGGTACCGGGTATGTCATCCTTCTCTGTGACGATGATATGTTTCATATCAGGCGACTGCTTCTGTGCGGCCTGTACCCACGGAGCGAAATCCGGGCTGGTGATTACCGCTTTGGCTCCGCTGTTTTGAAAGATATAAGCCGCCTGGTCCGGCCTCAGCAGCGGATTCATCGGCACAGCGATAGCGCCGATCTTGTAAATGGCGGGGAATGCCCACATTACTACCGGGCTGTTGGGCATCTGGATGGCCACGCGGTCACCTCTCTCTATGCCGATGGATTTCAGCGCGTTGCCCAGGCGGTTGGATTCGCGCTCTATCTCGACATTGGTAAACCACCTCCCCTCGTAATAGCAGCTCTGGTATTCACCATACCTCTCGATATTATCCTGCCCCATGCTTCCCAGGTTCATAACAGCTACCTCCTCTTAGATGCGAAGTCGATTTAAAAACCCGTCAGGGCCATTATAGCAGAATATTCATAGCAAATTGCGCAGCTGGCGGGCATTGGTCAGGGCATAACCGCTGACGTCATTATTGAAGTAGGCATACACCGTTTCCAGACTGCTGTCCAGGCTTTTTATGCGGTCCGCCCAGGTCTTTATCTCACTAGTGCTGTAAAGGCTGGAGTACAGATGTTCTGGGCCGTGAAAGCGGAAATAGGCGAAATCCGCAGTGGCAACGACCGGGCAGGTCAGCCCCTGCATATCCATTACACATAAACCCGCATTGTATTTGCGTAGTAGGCTGAAGACGCCGTCGTCGAGCCATGATTCGTGTCGAAACTCTATCACATGGCTGTAGGTTTTATCGAGATACTGAAGGAAAGCCTCCAGAACCTCATCATTGCGCTTGAACTGTGGAGGAAGCTGGTATAGTGCCGGGCCCAGCTTGTCGCCTAGCAGGGATGCCCGCTCGAAAAACCTGGCAAGGGGCTCCTTAATATCACGAAGCTTCTTAACATGCGTGATATAGCGGTTGACCTTTACAGCGAATTTAAAGCCGGCATGGGTATTGTTTGTCCATTTCAGATAAGCTTTTTCCGTCGGCTGGCGGTAAAAGCTGTAATTCAGCTCGACGGTGGCGAAATTATTTGAATAGAATTCTAGCCATTTGGAAGGAGGCAAGCCGACAGGGTAGAAAAGGCCTCTCCAGTCGTTATAGTGCCATCCGCTGGCGCCGATCAGATATTGTGTCATGCGGCTGCCCCGTTTTATAAGCAATGGGTGAGAGCTGTTAAAAGTGCAGCATGGGATTGCTGGTCTGCAGGCATTTCCAGTAAGGTTTAAGGTTGCCCTTGACCTCTGCTTCGACTAGCTTGGTCTGTGCGTAAGCCGGGTCCTTGTGGAATTTTCTGGTGGCAGGCTCTGGCTCCTCTACTTCCAAGTTCCATCCGGCCAGTCCGGACAGCAGTGCCAACCAGGCGTAGGGCAAAACGCGCTTATTATAGCCGGAAGCTATGAGGTCAATTACTTTACCTTGGCAAACCTCATCCGCTATGTGACATACCTTCTCACCGATCATGTGAAAGCCACGTACCGGCAGCCCCAGGTCGGTCAGGCCGTCATCCGGGTGTGGGTCCGAGCCGCCGTTGCGAATGATAATCTGCGGATTGAACTCCCTGGCAAGCGGCTCAACAATCTCACCGAAGATGCGGTAGTAGGAATCGTAGGCTGCATTGGGTGGCATGGGAATATTGACGGTGAAGCCCTTGCCTTTGCCGGAGCCGATATCACTGGCAAAGCCGGTGCCGGGGTAGAGTGTGCGCGGGTCCTGGTGAAGGTCTATAAAGAGAACATGTGAATCCTCGCGGAAATACTCTGCGGTACCGTTTCCTGCGTGTGCATCGGTATCCAGGATAAGGATACGCTGAAGTTTATATTTTTGCTGGAGGTATTTAGCGGTGAAGGCCACATCGTTATACAGGCAGAAACCCTCACCGAAATTGCATTTGGCATGGTGCATGCCGCCGCCGATGGAAACGGCTTTTTTGTACTTATCCTGTTGAATGAGGTCACAGCCCAGTTTAGCCTGACCGATAATTATACGTGCGGTCTCCTCGAGCTTGCCCGGCTGGTCGAAAGGCATATTATCGATGCTCTGGAAGAGGCCGAATTTAACATGATCGAGGTTGCCCTCATGCGCCGCCTTGAAATAGTCGCGTGTAAAATCGATGTACTCCCGTCTGCAGATAAGCAGTAGGTCTTCCTCGGTGGCGGGGTCGGCCTTGATAAAACGGTAGTTATCGTCTTCTGGCAACTTTTCCTGGAGGAAGGTGGGGAAAATCTCATAGCGGTCGCCGCGGAAGGGATGGCCGGGTCCGAAATCGTATTCCCTGAGCTCTTCGCGATACAGAATAGCAATTGCCAAGGGCGCGCCTCCTCATAATTTATTAAGATTCGGCCAGGTTATTCAAATATTACCCTACCGAAAGAAGTTGCACAAGGGGGGTTGATTTTTGTAGGGAATATTTACTGTATTGTTTGCTATGACGCACAGGAAAGGTTGAGGATGGGTATGGTGGGTGGAAAAACATAATTAATATCAGATTGCTGTAAGACACCTGTTTTGTCGGTTGACGTACGATGCTAGAATATATCCGGTAAATATCTTAAAACAAGTGAGTATATAACAAGTTGGCCAGGTTATCTTTTTTACCCAGGGAGGAAAAGTTCTTTATCCTCTTCGATCAAAGCGCACGGAACATATTGAAAATATCGAACCAGCTTAAGGACATGATGGACCTCTGGGAGAATGTCAGGGAGCGCGTCGCCATGATTACTGACTTCGAGCATCAAGGGGATGCTATCACCCACCAGATTATGGACCTGTTAAACCGAGTATTCGGCACACCATTCGACCGGGAAGACATCGTTACGCTGGCATATTTGCTGGACGACATAACCGATTCTATCCACGCAGCGGCCGAAACCATGCTGATTTATAACGTAGAACGGCCTGTAGAGATGGCCAGACGGCTGGCGGATATTATTGTGCAGGCGGCAGTGGAAGTAGAAGAGACACTTTCAGAAATACATATTCGCATTGACCGGCAGAAAATTACCAAGCGGTGCATAAAGATCAACCGCCTGGAGAACATGGGAGATCATTTATACCGCATCATGATGAGCGAGCTTTTTGACACCTGCTGCGATATGACCAAAATTATTAAATGGCGTGAGATTTACGGGTATATGGAGAATGCCCTGGACAAATGTGAGGATGTAGCCAATGTGCTGGAAGGTATCTCCATAAAATATGCATGAGATCCCGGATATCGGGATGTGAAAATTGTCGACAGACACATTAAATTAAATCCGGTTAGCCGGCGGGAGGTTTATTAAATGAATACTGACAATAAAAATCGCTTACAGGAAATCCAGGATAATGTGCAAACGATGGCCGGCGCCGTAACGAAGGCTATACACCAGTCCGTTGAGGCTTTAAAAAAACGTGATTTGAGAATGGCGCACCAGGTGATGGCCGATGATGTCGCGATTAACAAGCAGAGATATGGCATTGAGAACGATTGCGTTGAGCTAAATTCAGCCCAGCATTTGGCCGCCGGTGATTTTCAGGTTATGGTAGCCGTGCTCAACATTATCGTAGAGCTTGAGCGGATCGGTGATTATGCTGACGGCATTGCCAATATAGTAGTTATGATCGGTGATGAGCCGCCTCTCAAACCCCTGATCGATATACCCAGGATGGCGGAACTGACTGTCGATATGGTTAGCAAGAGTGTCCGGGCTTTTATTAACCGTGATGCGGAATTAGCCAAACAGGTTGTTACCATGGACGATGCTGTAGATGGGCTTTTCGACCAGGTCTTCCGTGAGTTGCTCACCTTCATGATGAGCGATTCAAAAACCATTAACCGGGCAACCCGCCTGATCTGGGTCGCGCATAACCTGGAACGCGCCGCCGACCGTGCGACTAATATCTGCGAGCGCGTGGTGTACATGGTGACAGGCAAGGGTGAGGAGATCGGCGGTTCGAAGTACTAGGGTGGGTTGAAAGGGCATCCTGAGTTATATTGTGTGGGGTAGCTTTGGACACAGAAATCTCCCCTTTTGATACGGTAGCTAAACAATCCTAAGAATTATGAACAGTCCACTATTCTGTTACAGGGGATTTAAGAGAACTGGTGGTAGTGACTGGATTTGAACTACTGATCAAGGACTTATTGGTCCGCTGTACTAAAATAAGGTGCTAACACCTTGCTTTTTCCCTTTGCATTGTCTAAGATAAAACCCGCATTTCGTGAAGGAGGGTTGATGTGAGAAAGGTCCTGATTACCGGTGCTACAGGTTTCATCGGCGGTCATATTGTCAAAGAGAACATTGCCAGGGGGAATGCCGTGCGTGCACTCGTTCTGCCGGGAGACCCGGGTGAAAAATCCCTCAAAGAACGCGGCGTTGAGATATTGAATGGCGACATTCGTGACTACGATAAGGTCCGCGAGGCGGTTGACGGACGTGAGTCCGTCTTCCACTGCGCGGCCGTGGTTACCGACTGGGCGCCTAAGAAGATGTTCTGGGATATCACGGTCAGGGGGGCCGAGAACATGGCCAAGGCGGCAACCGATGCCAGGGTCAGACGGCTGGTGGATATGAGCACCTGCGATGTCTTCGGCACTGACGAGTCGATCGTGATGGATGAGACCCTGCATTTGAAATACTGGGGCGAGCCCTATCCGGATTCCAAGATAGATTCAGAGAAAATCATGTGGCGATACCATAAGGAAAAAGGTCTGCCCGTGACGATGGTCTATCCGCTGTGGGTATACGGCGAGGGCGATCAGACCTTTGTGCCTCTGCTGGCTGACTCCATTATCAAACGTGAGATGATCTTCTGGCGGAAGAATGCCATCGTGTGGCCGACCTATATCGACAACTTGGTGGACCTGCTGATGCTGATCTCGGTGGACGACCGGGCGGTGGGGAACGGATACCTGGTGCATGACGGCGAGCATACCACCCTGGAGGAGTTCTGTGACGGCATAGCCGCCGCCCTGAAAGTGCCACCCATACGTACTTATATCCCGTACTGGTCGGCCATGGCAGCGGCCAGGGTCATGGAGTTCCTGTGGCGCGTCGGGCGCGTGCAGAAACGTCCCCTGCTAACGACCTATACTGTGACCAACCTGGGCTCGCAGTTCAGGTTCAGCATCGAGAAGGCCGAACGCGAGCTGGGCTGGAAGCCTAAAATCACGTACAAAGAGGGCTTTAAACTTACCATGGAGTGGCTGAGAACGCTGGACGTTGCCACACTGAAACAGAAGTGAGCGTGTGCCATGAAGGATTTTAACGGCAAGTTAGTTTACATAACCGGCGGATCCTCGGGAATAGGTCTGGCAGCCGCCAGACTGCTGGCGGCGAAAGGATCTTCAGTGACTATCTTCGCACGTAGAAGAGAGGTGCTGGACGAGGCGCTGAATGAGATCACTGCCTGCCGTAAAAGGCCTGATCAGAGATTTCTCGCCTTCCAGATGGATGTTTCTAGCAGGGATGAAGTAACCGGTATATTGCAGGAGGCGGTTGACAAAACCGGCGTCCCCGATGTGCTGATCAACTGCGCTGGCAGGGCTAAGCCCGGCTATTTCGGTGATATTGCAGACGGACAGTTCGACGAAACCCTAAAAGTCGACCTTTACGGAGTGTGGAATACCTGCTCGTTCCTGGTCCCGCTGATGAGGCAGCGATGCGGCCATATAGTGAATGTATCATCCATCTGTGGTTTTATCGGTGTATTTGGCTATACCGACTACTGCGCCGCCAAGTTCGGGGTAATCGGGTTTTCCGAGGCGCTGCGTAGCGAACTGAAGCCTGATGGCGTGGCCGTTTCGGTGCTGTGCCCGCCTGATACCGATACTCCCGGATATGCCGAGGAGAACAAGACCAAGCCGCCCGAGACGCAAGCTGTCTCCCAAACGGCCAGTATCCTGAAGCCGGAAGCTGTAGCGGCAGCCCTGCTGAAGGGCATGGGAAAGGGGGATTTCATGATCATCCCCAATGCCAACGGCAAATTCACCTGGATAATGAAGCGGCTTTTCCCCTGGCTGGTGGAGAGGGTCACTGACTCGCAGGTCAAGGGCGTTCAGAGAAAACAGCGGGCGTAGAATAACTAAAAGGAGATTTAACTATGACGGAGGACCGCAGGAGATTGATCGCCTCACTGGAGATCGTTACAGGGGCCGGCATAATACTTTTTTGGATTGCCTTTTTTACCGTGGGGATGGCGCCTGAAAACCCACCGCCGGGCTATTTTGCCTACGAGCTTTCCTTTCCCCTGCCTGACGGCCTGATGTCCGTTCTGCTGATAGCCGCAGGTATATTGCTGATGAAGGACAGGCAGCCTGCCAGGATACTCTCACTGATAGGGGCGGGCGCATTGATCTTCCTGGGCTTGCTGGATTGCAGCTTTAACCTTCAAAACGGCATTTATATGGCCTCGGTACTTGACCTGGTGATCAATGCGCTGATCAACGCCTGGTGCGTGGGCTTCGGTCTGTTCACTGCCATAGTGGTGGGCAAATCGCTGAAGTAAAATATTATGGGAGAGATGCCTGCTTACAGACGGCGTTCGCTGTAATACTCTTCCAGATAGCCCTCGACATCTTCACGGGAAAGAGGGCGCTTGAGGAAATAATCATATAAATCATACTGCCGGCCGTCGCTTAGTAGAGGCTGAAACCAGATATCGGGCGGCCGGTCGTCGTCAGGGGTGAATCCGGCAGCGGCATTGATTTCCCTCCACAGCTTCCAGGCGCGGCTGCTGGACTGCTTGAGGTCGGCTGCTTTGACCGTGATACCGGTAACGGCAGAGTATAGATCAGTCAACGTTTCCATGCTGTAAAAACGCGAGATATTCAGGCGGTGGCACAGCCCCAGAGTATTGAGCAGCCCGAAGAAGTCCTCGGCGTGCTTGGTCAGCCTGCCCATGTTGAATGAATCGCCGGTAAAAAGCCTGTTGATGTCCGCTACGGACACGCCGCAGCGGGAGGCCTCTTCCTTTAACTCCTCCAGCGTGCAAGCAGGGATGGAGTAAGCGTCGCCCATTGAGGCGGCGTTCTTGTGCGGATAGCCGGGATGTACCATCATGCCGAGGTGAATGGGCAAAAAGCCAGACAGGCGCGGGTCGAGATTAACGAATTGGCCTTTGATAACATTCTGAAGGTACTTTTCTGCGCCGTTTCCTATCCGCCGGGCAGCTTCCACTACGCCGTCGGCCAGCAGCCGCCCAAATCCCTCACGCATCGAAATCATATCTACCAGCTTGAGCAGTGTATCATAGCTGCGGTCTAACTTCAGCCCGCCCGTGTCTGCTTTAGTTATAATACCCTGTTCATACAGGGTAATAACGAAATCAGCCAGACCCTGGAAGTTGTAGGACTGGTCTAGCCCGGAGCGGTTTACGCTGTCGTAAAACTTTAAAGCGAGCGCATACCTGTCCGCTGCGTTACCTTCACTAACACGACCGTGGGATACCGATGAAGTAATGGCCGCCATTTCAATGGGGGTGGCGGTATCGTAAAACGTTATCCCGCCCGGCAAATCTATGCGATCCTTATCCGACATGGGGCATGCTGCGCAGGCTATTTTCTTGCGCAGAGCTTTATGCATCTCGTAAATGCGTTTTTTAACGTTGTCTATATCCGCCGGGTAGGAAATAAGTTCGCTGGAATTGCGGATGACTGCGCCGGAGGATATCAGGCCTGACACCATCGCCGTAGAGCCTCCGCTCATTATCCGGGTACGTCCGTGATAGGTGCTGATCTTTTCCGCTAGTTCCTGTACCAGTCTTTGGAGCCGCCCGGGATCAGCTACTTCAATGGATTTGCCGCCCAGGCGTGCTACGATTGCTTTAAGGTTCTTGGATCCCATCACCGCCGCCAGTCCTCCTGATCCTATGGCGGAGTCCTTATCAATATGTGTGATCGAGATAGCGCACTGTCTCTCTCCGGCGGGACCGATGGGGATGATGCTGCAGGGAGAGTGCCTTCTTCTTAGCTCGTCGCTTGTATCGAAGCTGTCGAGGCCCCAGATATCGGATGCATGCTGGAGGACGATATTGTCATCCTCGATCGTGATATAAACCGGCCAGTGAGACCGCCCCGTGATGACCAGGTGATCGTAACCTGACGATTTCAGGAAATGGCTGAAATGACCGCTGCCGCTGCTCTGCGTAAATGATCCGTTGAGCGGTGACTTATAGATTGAAATGGTCTGGGCCGCGCCTGGTATGAAGGTGCCGTTGAACGGACCGGTACCGAAGATGACGGCGTTTTTGGGAGACAGAGGGTCGGTATTGGGAGCTATGATATCATGCGCAATCCTGATGTTGATGCCTGCCCCGCCGATGCTGGTTCTGATCAGGTCGGCATCCAGCGGCTGCTTTCTGATGCTGCCGTCGGTCAGGTTGATGTGAAGGATGTTGCCTGCATAGCCGCCGAACTCCATTTTATCCGTTATCCCCCGCCTGGCTGCCGGTGAGTGCTCCGTAGGGGCAGTGTCTGGCACAGAGCAGGCAGGCGTCACAGCCGTCGGCAAACGTAATCTCGAACTCGGTTTCCCTGTCCGATAGCCTTTCCACGCGTATAAACGATTTAGATAGGTTGAATTTATTTAGGGACCTGAACGAACAATACAGCATACAGGTGAGGCATCCCGCACACCTGGAAGAATCGGCGGTAATATAGCGGTTGTCTTTGTTTATAACAGTTGCCATTGCAGCCGATTATATCAGGAAGACGGCCGCGCATGCACCGCTGCTTCATCTTGGCCAACTTTGATAATTGGAGAGTACTGGTTTTGGAAGGTGAGTATGCTGAATAGAAATGTTATTATCTGAGGCAGCTAAAAAAGCCGGCGGCTATGAAGGAGAATTTAGTTCATGAATGCGGCGATCACGATTGATAAGTCAACATGCAAAGTCTGCGGGACCTGTGGCGATGTCTGTCCCAGCCATATCATGTACAAACAAAAAGACCTGAAGATCATGAATATACACGGCGAGCGGATACAATTCTGCGTCAAATGCGGCCAGTGCATGGCGGTCTGCCCGACATCATCTGTAAAGATCGACGGCCTTTCATATGAAAAGGATTTCGTGCCTTTGCCGGAAGGGGGGCCCTTCGAAGACGCTTTTTATAAAATGATCATGTCAAGGCGTTCCGTACGCAATTTCAAGGATAGGCCGGTGCCGCGGGAGATGCTGGCGAAAATAGCTGATGCCATAACTTACTCTCCCCCCAGCGTACCACCCATCAAAACTGAGATTACCATCGTCCAGAATTCGGAGGTTATCAGGCAGGCCCTGCCGACGATGATCGAAATGTACAATACCCTGATAAAGGGCATGGAAAATCCGATTATCAGGATGTTCATTAAGAAAAGTGCCGGGCCGGAAAAATTCAAGCTGCTGGTGAGTCACGTGATTCCGTCTATGAAAGACAGGATGCCCGAGCTTAAATCGGGGGCCGAGGACACGATCATGCGCCGTGCCCCCGCCATGATAGTTTTCCACGCCGACAGGAAATCGGATAACTACCAGATTGATATATATATCGCCATAACCTTCGGCATACTGGCTGCCCATTCACTGGGATTGGGCGCTACCATCATCGAACTGATCCCGCCTGCTATTGAGCGTGAAAAGGATCTGCGAAAGCTTTTTTGCATACCGGACGGTAACGAGGTGGTAGCAGCTATGATAGTGGGCTATCCTAAATACAGGTACCAGCGCGCCGTCAGGCGCAAACTTAAGAATGTTACCTGGATATAACAAATCTGCTTTAAACGGCGGTGCGGATTTAGTAAATCCGCACCGCCGTGACTCAATCGATACTGTCTTTAGTACTGGGCACGCCGGATATGCGAGGGTCAAGGCGCGTGGCGTTATCAAGGGCGCGTGCCAAGGATTTGAAAAGAGCTTCTGCTTTATGGTGATCGTTATGGCCCTTCATAACCTGTGCGTGAATATTTATCCTTGATTCCGAAGCGAAAGACAGGAAGAAGTGGCTAATCAGGTCGGATTGCATCTCGCTGATGTAAGCTTCTTTGAGTGAATCTTCAATGACGGCCTGACCGCGCCCGCTAATATCCAGAGCTACCATTGCGAGGGCATCGTCCATTGGCACGATGGCCTGTGCCATCCTCACGATGCCGTGTCTGTCACCAAGTGCTTGGTTGAAGGCACGTCCTAGCGAGATAGCGACATCTTCCACAACATGGTGCTGGTCGGAGCCATTGGCCGATATCTTCATATCGAAAATGCCATGCTGGGCAAGCTGGCACAGCATGTGGTCGAAAAACCGTATGCCGGTGGTGATCTCATACCGGCTGCTGCCATCTATGTTGACCTCGACTTTTACCGAAGTCTCACTGGTACGGCGGGTAATAGTTGCTTTCCGTTCGGCCATTTTCAACCTCTTATATCTGAATTCAGTGCAAAGAGTATCACATATCCTGCAGGGCAGCAATTACAGCAGGTGTATCCTCAGGTTTGCCTACACTGATGCGGATATAGTCCTGCAGTTCGGGCATGTCAAAATAGCGTATAAAGATGCCTCTTTTCTGCAGTTCAAGGTAAACATCCCTGGCGCTCCTGTCCAGTACTGCGCACAGTATAAAATTAGCGGCAGACGGGTAAGGCCTGAGCCACTTGAACTGTTGCAGACTTTTGAAAAGTATGTTCCTTTCCGCCACCATGGCTTTCACTGTCTTCTGTAGGTAATCGATATCGTTCAGCGATTCCAGGATGGCTACCTGCGCGGCTAGGTTAATGTTATAAGGCTGTTTTATCTTCATCATGTAGGGAACGATATTAAGAGGGCATATGCCGTAGCCTGCACGCAACCCGGCGATACCTGCCCATTTGCTGAAGGTACGCAGGACGATAAGATTGGCATGTCGAGATACCATGCTGGTGAGAGAGCTCCCGCTGAATTCAACATAAGCTTCATCTACGACTACTATCATGTCAAGGTTGAGTAAATCTCTTACTTCCGATTCAGGTACCTGGTTTCCACTGGGATTATTGGGTGAAGCTATGAAGATGATCTTGGTCCTGTCATCCACAGCTTTTCTAATGGATGGCATATCAAGCGAGAAATCATTTTTACGGGGAATGCTGACCACGGAGCCGCCGGTGATAGTAGTGCAGAAGGGGTACATGCCGAAGGTCGGCGGGCAGTTGATTACCTTGTCTCCAGGTTCGATAAAAAGGCGCAGGACGATATCTATAAGGTCGTCGCTGCCTGCACCTGCAACGATAGTATGAGGATTAGCGCCGGTATACCTGGCCAGTGCCCTGCGTACCTCTCTCTGGTCGGGGTCTGGATAACGGTTGAATTCCCGGTATGAGGATAATGCCTTCTGCACGCGCGGGGAACAGCCATAAGGGTTTTCGTTGCCGTCCAGTTTGGCGGTTTTGTCTTTTTTAGCCGTGGCCCGCTTCGTAAGCACTTCGACCGGGTCGACGGGCGTATAGGCCTTCATGTGCCTGAGGCCGCTACGAACCATATTTTCTACGTCTACTGCGTTCAGCATCTCTTGAAAAAGGCCGCATTGTAAATATAAATTAAATGCGACGCTCCCATTTTACCATTTAGCAATAGAATGTTGCATGTATTGAGGCAGATAAGGGCGATTATTCATAGACTTTCTCTTCTGCGGCCTCCTGTTCGGTCAGTTTTACATCCGCCTCGATATTTCTTTCCTCCGCTGTTTTAGCCAGCAGCTCTTTGTAAAATTCGTGCTGAATAATTAGGCTCTGGATATCGTTGGTGCCTGTCCAGATTTGCAGTAGACGGGTCTCTCGTACGGCCCTTTCAATGGGGAAAACCCTGGTATAGCCGATGCCGCCCAGTATCTGCATGGTCTCGTTGGCGAC
>JAFGHL010000108.1 GCA_016930155.1 Dehalococcoidia bacterium
CCCGCATCCACACCACCAATCTCCATCACATGCGTCACAGAACCCACCCAAGCAACCAATTCCCCTTTGTAAAACACGGGTATAATGCTCTGTACGTCGGAGGTGTGCGCATCACCAATCAAAGCATCGTTATTGGTGAAGATATCCCCCTCCTTCAGCCCTACCTCTTCCTCATAGTTGTTCTCAATCATCCACTTGATAGCCTCCGACATGGTATGGACATGCACTATGATACCGGTGGACAGCGCCAGCGAGTCGCCTTCCGGCGAATAGAGCGTAAAGCACAACTCGCCCAGCTCGCGCACTATCGGCGAGGCCGAGATATGCAGGGCAGTCTCACGGGCGCCGACCACCGTACCCCTGATGCGTGAGAAAAGCCGCTCATATTTCAAAGGATCGCTCCGCTTAACGGGCAGATCCTTGAGACCCATGTAATGCCCGGTCTCTTTAAACAGGGCCTTACTTTCAGCCAGCATCTCTTTGAGTGTTTTCTTGTTCCAACCAATTCCCATAATGATGCTCCTTTTATTTCTCCAACCAGAATATCTGGTACTCATCAAGCCTGGTGCGGTATTCCGGCGGTATGACAAACGTTGTGGCAGGATGTTCGATAATGGCCGGGCCCTCGACCACGTTGCCCGGCAGCAGCCTGTCCATCTCCCACGTATCAAAAGGCTTCCAGCTACCCTTCCAATAGACATCCCTTCTGGCCTTAAAAGCGTCTTGGGAGGGTTTGCTTATCTGCAGTTTACGCCTGGCCAGTTTCGGTTTCATCGTCTTGACTGTTGACATCAGAACGACCTCGGTTGCCTGGTAACCAGCCTCCAGGAATTTGGCCGCCCTGGCATATACCTTTTCATACAGGTCCTCAAAACTCTTAATAATGGAATCTATCTGCTCGGGCTGGGTGATATTAATATCCGGCGCCGGCACTTCCAGCGCATCCAGCTGGCCAGTATACATCATGCGTAGATACGGTTTATAAATAATCTCTTCTTCCTTAAAACCTTCGTCCGTAAATTCTTTAACCGTCTTTTCCTTGAGTTCCTTCCAGATACCCGTCAGCACGCCGCCCAAGTACTGCTTGGTGGGAGCATCCGCACCCGGCGGTATAACAAACAGGAGGCTTTTATCATAGCGGTGAGTATAATCAGCGCAGGTGCACCCGAAGGCGGAAAAGGCCGGCGCCCAGGATGGGACCATGACCCCCTTAAAATCCAGACCCCTGGAGTAGTTGGCGATATGCATAGGCCCCGCTCCACCATATCCCGAAAGGTAATATTCCATTGTTTCAAAGCCGCGCCCCAGCACCATGGCATGCAAATGGTCCCTCATCTGGGTTTCAATCAGGTCGATCATGCCGGCTGCCGTCTCATAAATATCCAGCTTGATCTGATCAGCGACCTTCTCCTTTAGCACCTTGAGCGCAAGCTCCTTTTGCAGCTTGACGGCCCCTCCCAGATAGTAATCGGGATTGATGATGCCTGTAATAACATCGCAGTCAGTGATACATGGGTTTTCTGCCTGATTACCATAGCATACCGGTCCCGGGTCTGATCCGTTGCTTTCCGGCCCAAGGTCAATGCGCTTGCTGATAGGATCGACCTTGATAATGGTGCCGGTACCTGCGCCAATGGAATCAACCACCACCATCGGCAGATTGAGTTTAAATCTGGCCAAGTCCGGCTCCGGGTTGATGGCGAAAGTGCCGGCTGTTATCAGGCCGACATCGAAACTGGTACCTCCCATATCCGTACAAATGATGTTATCCAGCCCCAGCACGCCACCGACATATTTGCTGCCAATGATGCCTCCGATCGGTCCGGAAACCAGCGACTGAAAGGCTTTGGCCGTCCTGATATTAACTATGCCTCCGTGAGCAGTCATGATCTGGAGCTGCTTTTTAAAACCCTGAGAGTTCATTTTATTTTCGATAGCCGCCAGGTGCCTGCGCGAGGGGTCCGCCGCATAGGCTTCAATAACGGTGCCATTAAGCCTTGAAGCCTCACGCCAGACAGGATGTATGCTGCTGGAAGTGTAAATGGGTATGACTTTGCCAGCCTTTTGCATGACCTCCCTTGCTATCTCAGCAGACTGCAATTCATGCGCCGGGTTAACATAGGAACTTACAAAACAGATACTGATCGATTGCACGTCCTCTTTCAGCAGGTACTCGACAGCATCGCGCACCTCGTGATCGTATAGCGGTATCACCTCGGCTCCGAAGAGGTCGATTCTCTCACCTATCCCCCTTATCCATTTTTTCGGGATAAGCGGCGGATTATGTACATGAGTGACTGCGTGCAAACGGTCCGGGTAAGGATATCCCAGGTAGGTCTGGCAGCCTCTCTCCATGAGAAGGTAGTCCTCCATGCCCTTGGTAACCAGCAGGCCGACCCTATTCCCGCGGCGCATCAGCAGTGTATTCAGCATGGCGGTGCCGGAATAGATGGCGGCCTGCAGGCTGGATGACCCATCTTCCAGGCTGATATCCCAGTGGCTGAGAGCATCCTTGAACGATTCTTGGAAACCAACAGACTCATCGTGTGGTGTAGTGGCAGCTTTGCCGATGACCATGCCGCCTTCCGTATCAATTAAAATGGTATCGGTCATAGTTCCACCAGCATCTATCCCCAGTATCTGCACAGATTTCATGAGCTTTCTCCTTGTGATTCGTTAACCAGATTATATTATGTAAATTTTACAGCCTATACGATGTATCGATTGGGGGCATCTTTTTCTCTATCATCTCCCGTGGGTCGAATACAAACCCATAGGTAGGATCATCTTCCCAGCCTTCGATATGGGCATCACGTTTGGCGGCAGCCTTGAACCTCTTCCAGTCAGCCATGAAGTAGAGGAACATCTTCTGCTGCGCCAGTGATCCTTCACCATGAATATTTGCTATCTGCCAGTAAGAACCGGTGAAGTCCTTGACCAGCCTGCTGGCTTTCAGCCTGTTCTCTGTCGGGATACCATCTTTGGCAGCCAGATATTTTTCAATATAAGGGTGCAGGTCCTTGTTTTGCCAGTCTTTGAAACATGGCACAGTCGCCGGGATGCCTCCGCTTATGTCCTGCACCAGCTTCATTGCCTGGTGCAGGTTGTCGGCAAAGGTAAATTTGGCGATGTTGGCATACATCATGTTGGGCACCATCAGATCGCCCAGTTCCTGCTGGCATTCAATCGCCGCCATTCTGCTGACTGCATTAACAGTTTCAGCGTACATGGCCAGCCATGCCAGCTTGTTCCTGATATGTTCATATTTCTCAAGGCCATTGTATTCAGCCATCAGTGCAGCGGCACCTACCAAGGTCTCGCACTCAGCAGACATACGTGTGGAGCCAAAAAGCCGATGGAAGGTGGCAAAGGCATAGGTGACATCACGGGAGTACTGGTATTCGCCACACATAAAGACCCTCTCCCACGGAACAAATACGTCATCGAAAACAATCAGGCACTCGGTCGGTCCCAGCGCTGCGCTCTTGGGATAGTCCCAGTGAGCTTCCTCCCCATAGGTCCTGTTGTTGGGCTCAACGGCCAGCAGTTTTATACCTTTGGCATTTAGCGGCGTGGCGAAGACCAGAGCATAGTCCTTCTCATCCTCCGTAGCATGGGCGCGGCAGGGCAATACTATAGCCTCATTAGCTCCCGGTGTAGAACTGATATGTACTTTGGCACCGCGGACTATGATGCCGTCCTTGTTCCTATCCACTACCCTTGTATAGAAGTCCTTGTGCTGCACCTGTTTGGATGCGCGCAGGCCGCGGTCGCCTTTAACATCGGTAATGGCACCGGTTATCCCGATATCGTTTTTTTGCAGATATCGCCGGTAGTTCTCCACGCGCTTACTATATTCGGTACCCAGATTTGCATCCATTTTGGCAGCCGCCACGGTGGATGCTGCCAGGGCATCGACACCCATGCAGTGGAGAACTATCCCTCCATGCCGGCAGCCTGTCATATAGCATTCGCGCCGTCGAACCATGTCCTGCACTGTCCTCGGCGGTGTGTTCATGAAATTCACATCTTCGCCATCTGCATCCTTGGTTATAAACAAATCCCTGAACTGCGGCAGGTGGGGTACCACAAAATCGGTCGCCGATGCCATTACGATGGTGCGCAGTATGGGATGGGTCCTGACATCCTTCACTTTCTCGCCCATGCACCAGATTTCACGGCCGTCGTTTAAACTCTCCATATATTGTTCCACTGTCCTGATCATAATAACCTCCTCATAAATTTAATTATCTTTAAAACCAATCATTAATAATAGAAATCATCGGGTAGGCCCCAGAAATCTCTGTATGCCGAAGCCCAGTCCGGAGAAATAGCCATACTCTCCCTGTACATGATTTGAATCGGCTCATATATGGACTTCTGTATTATCCTCTTGCGCTCGGTCTCCATCCAGATTCGAGTTGGCACCGCCCGTTCTGCCCTTTTTTGTCTGATTTGCTCCCTGATACGACAGCTTTTCTTTTCGTCCACCTTCCAGCCGCCAGTTTCCATATCTTGAAAAGCCTCCGATCCATATAAATCCCTGGACGAAAAGCCCAGAGTAAAACCGTTGTTCAGGTCAGATTCAATCAATTCAAGTTTTCTCTCCAGCGGATCGCCGTATCCCGGCCCTCCATTCCAGAACATAACAAAGACATCGTACGGCTTAAACTGCATGGGAACCAGGACGCTGGTATCATCCACATGCACATCACCTTCAAGCATATCCACCACGTTTTGATGGCGCGTATCGCCTTCATATGAAGGATATGGCAGCCTGTTTCTTACGATAGCAGGCATGTTGGTATCGTGAGCATAGACGGTCTTCCTGATAGCGGGCGCTCCCGGGTACCCACCAAAAATGCCGCAGTTATTAAAACACCTTCCGGGGCCGCCTCCAGCCAACTGGACATCCTTACTACCCCAGATCATTATTGTTGAATGGAACCCGCTGCCGCCGCGATATTTGCCGAAACCACCGGAATCCGGCGTTATTCGCCGCCCGAGGTAAACCTGTGGAAAAGACAGTTCCCATATCTCCATATTCCCCATATCGGACTCGGGGTTCCACATAGCATACCCTGTATCAAGGCCGTCCATGATACCCCGCGCCCCCATACCGGAAGCGCACATCTCAAAATTGATACCGCCCAAGGGCTTGCCGTACTGGTCAGTACCCCCATACTGTAATAAATTATTGTGCCCATAACCGCAGAGAATCTCCTCCCTGAATCCGCGCGAGTAGAATGCACGCGCCATGCAGCGGTAAACGGCATTGTAAGTCACCATCAGCGGGCCCCAGGTTGAAGCCAGCGAAACGTAAGGCCAGTCGGGATTGGCCCAGGACCCGTAGGGGAAGTACGTCTCAGTTGCATAATATGCGCCATCATTTATCCTGCCGTCATAAGCCAGCATCTGGGCTGCAGTTACCCACAGGCCCGCCTGCATGGCAGGCAGCGAACTGTTTAATGGCGTAAACCCCCACTTGCTGGCCCCGCTCATTCGCATTTTAAAGATGCCGCCTGAAGTTATGGTAAGCTCCACAGGAGCGTGCATAAGCCGTTCCGTTATCATCATCTCTGTAGCCACCGGCGATCCTTTGGTACTGCCATCATAAAACTGGACAGCCCGGTATCTTCCGGGGAACAGCCTTTCTTTCACCCTGGCGCTGAATATCTGCCGCCCTTCCTCAATAATCTCCCGAATAAATTTCTTGTAGTAATCTATTCCGAACTCATCTATCGTTGTTATCAGCTGGTCCCTGATAATCTGGCAGCCGGCCAGCCTGGCCTTCTCATCCAGGTGCCAGTAGGTAGATCCGCGCAGGTTGCGGTCCGCCCGTATCTGATAGGTGCGGTATAGCTTGTCGTTCTCACCCACCTTCTCACAACTGAAGTACAGCCCGTCA
>JAFGHL010000109.1 GCA_016930155.1 Dehalococcoidia bacterium
CTTATAAGTTATTTGTGTTTATTACTTATATTTTGAGGTCTCTCTTACTTTTTTCAACTCCAACCGACAAAACTGTTACTGTATCATTACGTGAAAAGCGGAGGTCTGAAGCAGTGCGACGGGCGCTAAGGAACGCGGGCGGTCGTCGATCAGTACGAGTTGAGCATGAACTCGATCTCGCCCGGACCGGTGAACATGCCCTGCTGTATCCTGCGGATGATGCCGTCCTTATCGATGAAATAGGTCTTGGGTATGCTGGTAAGCTCATATTTGTTGAAGGCATCTTCGCCCGGATCGAGGCAAATGGGGAAAGTGTAATTGCCGTCGGTAACGAAGTCCCTGATGAGAGCCTCCTCCGACTGGCTGCCGGCCACAGACAGTATGACGAAATCGGCGCCCGGATTGTACCTGGCCCACAGAGTCTGGAAATGCGGCATCTCAATCTTGCAGGGCGTGCACCAGCTGGCCCAGAAATTGAGTATGACCTTTTGGCCGCGGAACTGGCTGAGGGATACGGTTTCACCCTGAAGGTTTCTCAGCGTGAAGTTAGGCGCCTTGCTGCCCATATAGGGCGCAGCCCCCGTCTCGGGCTCGGTCCTGAAGGTGTAGTCGCCGGAGGTCATCACATTGCCCGAGGCGTCCCTGGATATGAGCTGGTAGTGATATTCCGTGTTGGGCGAAAGACCGCTCAGGAAAATGCTGTGGACATCACCGTAATCATTGGTGAAGCCTGAATGGAACTCGTATCCCGTGCCCAGGCTGTATTTTACCTGCGATCTGGCCTTCTCGTTGGTTTTCCAGGAGATGGTGGCGGTCGTGTCCCCGGCCGATGCTGTCCGCTCACCTGTGAGCTGCGGCTCGGTCGTGTCGGCGGCCGATAGTAAGGTCTGGAAGCTCCGCTCCTGCCTGTCCTCGTTGCCGGCGTCATCGCGGCTGATGATGGTTATGTAATAGTTTTTCCCGCTTTCAAGCCCGCTGAGATCGGCCTGGTGATAACGGGTGGGTGTGACCATCCCATTGAGTACGTGAGGTTCGCCCACTTCGGTTTTATAGGTGACCCTGCTGGTGCAGAGTTCATCCGTCTTCCATGATACCGCGGCGCCGTGGTCGGTGATGGATTTGATGAGTATCTCGCTTATGACGGGTGGCGTGCTATCCGAAGGCACGGCAGGCGTTAGCGGAGCCTGCACATTGTCCGTAGCGGCCGGCTCCGTCTGGTTGGATGGCGCCGCAGGAGTGCTGGTATTATCGGTGGATACGGGCGTAGCCTGCCCCCATTTGAACATATTCAGCAGGCCGGCGAAGAACCCCTGGCCGGAATCGGACGGGTTTGCCGGCTGGTCCGAGGCAGGGACCGTCTCCGGGGTTGTGGGCGACATCAGCCAGCCGGATATCTCTTCCTGATTGCTGTAGGCCCAGAGAGCGCATATTATCAGTGCCACGACCAGTATAATGCTGATGATACTTCCCGTCAGGCCGCTGCCTCTCTTACCCGGCTTCTCCTCCTCTTCCTCCCCGTCGAGAAATGATTCGTAGTGTTTAACCCTGGCAGGGCTTTCGTCAGTATCCCAATCCTCGGCGGCCGCCCGTTCCCTGGCTTTTTTCCTGCGTTTGTCAGTGCCTTTTTCTCCCTCGCTGTCCAGTCGCTCTATATGATTGAGTATCTCGGCCCGGCGGCTGATTCCGACGGGAAACCCCGCGGCATCATGCTGGCCGCGCCCCTTCTCATGCACGATATCACCTGTATCGGGAGGCTCGTAATCGACCGGGCCTTCACGCCCGGCGGAGGCAGGAGGAAGCCTCTCACCTCTGTCAACAGGGATGTTCTCGGGGCGTCTCTGCTGGGGCGGGATCTGCGAGGTCACGGCCGGAGGTCCGGGCTTGCCGGCATAGGCATGCGGGCCGAGGCTGCCGCAGTTCTTGCACGGCTCGTTGGAGTAGGCCATCGGCTTGCCACATTTACATCTGAACTGGCTATCCAAAAGGGTGTCTCCCTATGAATCTACACTACAACGGGATGTATCTGCTGTCAAGAGATTTACGGGCATATGGCTATAAGGTATTAAGCGTCCTCTCGACCTGCTCCAGATTGAAGTTGCCCGGTTCGATATCGCGAATGATCATGTCACTATCGATAAACACCGTATAGGGTACTTTCTCGACATTGTATGAATGGGCTGTGGTCTTATACATATCGACCACCACCGGCACGGTGAGCTCACCGCGCTCCGATTTGTACGTGGCGATGGTCTTATCAATGTCGTCCAGCTTGCTCTCCATGAAAACGGCTATAACATTAACACCGGGTATATTTTTATCCTGGATAGACTGGAGCAAAGACAGCTCGCGGTCGCACTCGGGGCAGTAAACGGCCCAGAAGGTGAGCAGCACCTTCTGACCCCGGTAGTCGCGCAGCGAAATAGTTTTCTGTGTACCAAATATGGGGAGCGTGAAATCAGGCGCCCTGTCGCCGATGCGCGGCCCGGTGGGCACTGTGACCAGCGTGGTGAAAGTATTGGGGGGATCCATGGTTGCCACATTGCCGTCGGCGTCCACCGACCTGATGCGATAGTAATAGCTGGTGTTGGCCTCGAGGCCGATGATGCGCACAATATGTTCCGTGACCATCATTGTGTCCTCGACGGTGGTACTCGAACATGACGTATCCGGGCCATAAAGCACCTGGCTGCTGGAAGGGGTGTCGGTGCTCCAGCTTATTATGGCGCTGCCGTCCGTGGGCAAGACTTTGAATCCGATCACGACAGGCGGAATGGTATTCACCCGCTGGACCGTTTCAAACAAATGGTCGTTGCTGCTGTGCAGCTCTTTGCCTTTGCCGTCAGTTACGACCACGGCGAAGTGGTAGGTGGTGGACGGCTCAAGCCCGCTGAGGGTGACCTTCTGGGCGCTGCCCTGAACAATGGCGGCGGCGGCATCTCCATAGGACTCAGTCTTACCGTATATGACCTTGCCCCAGGCAGGCTCAGCGGTGGTCCAGGCGATGGTTGCTCCGTCCGAGGTTATGTCCGATATGGCGATATTGGATACCTCCTCCGCCGTTGTGGTTTGCTCCGGCGGCGCCTGCTGCTGCTCGGGCGGATTGAAGAAGGTTAAAGTTGACGGCAGGATGCCGTATTGCCTGGCTAACATGAAACCGGCGCCTGCCAGGATGATTACGATAACTACGATGATTATGATATCGAGGGTCTTGAGGCGGCGCCGGCTGCCCTTTCTCTCCTCGCGCCGGGAAGCTCCCTTGATGGCGGCCAGCCCTTTGGCCGCAGGAGGCAGGTTCAGCTCTTCGGCGGTCTTTTCAATTGACGCCTCGTCCTCCTGCCCGGGCGGAACGATCCTGGCTTTAGCTGTGCTTTTCCCGCAGTGCGGACAGGTGGGGGAAGGGCCCTGCAGCACCGCCATGCAGTTGGGGCAGCGGTATTGCTTTTGTTCCTGAGCCTGAGCGGCTTCTCCCAGCCCTGCCGCCGCCCTTTTTTCAAGTATCTTCTGCCAGAGGTCCGCCCCCTGCTGCTCCACGCGGTCCATGTACCACTTCTGGCCGCAGCGCGGGCAGATCGGAGTTCCCTCGGGTACTACGCCGCCGCACTGGCGGCAGAATTTTGGTCCGGTCTGCGGTTCACCTTCTGCCATATCTTGTCAGGGTCTTGCTAATAATATTTCCTTTAATTATACATATAGTTAAATTGAATTTGAAGCCAATGTCAAGATAACGGACACCTGATAGGCGTTCAGGTTGGGAAAATGGGCCGGTGAGACGGCCTATCGGATGGTATCGGTATTCATGTACGGCTGCAGCGCAGCGGGCACGCTGATGCTGCCGTCTTCCCGCTGGTAGTTTTCCATGATGGCTATCATCACGCGCGGCAGCGCCAGTCCCGAGCCGTTAAGCGTGTGCACCAGGCGAGGTTTGGCCTCGGGGTCGGGCCGGTAGCGGATATTGGCGCGGCGCGCCTGGAAATCGCCGCAATTGCTGCAGGAGCTGACTTCAAGCCATTCGCCGCAGCCAGGCGCCCACATCTCGATATCGTAGGTCTTGACGGCGGCAAAGCCCAGGTCTCCCGTACAAAGTTGTATCACCCGGTGGGGCAGTTCCAGCCTGCGGCAGATATCCTCGGCATTATCTAACAGGCTATTGAGTTCCTCGTTGGAGGTGGAGGGATCGACAAACTTATACATTTCCACTTTTTCGAACTGGTGTCCGCGCTTGATGCCGCGCGTGTCTTTGCCGGCCGCCATTTTCTCACGGCGAAAACATGACGTATGGGCGGCATAATATATGGGCAGCGCGCCGGGCGCCAGTATCTCGTCGCGGTGCAGGTTTGTCAGAGGGACCTCGGCGGTGGGTATGAACCAGTAATCCTCCTCAGCATCGTGATAGAGGTTGTCGGCAAACTTGGGCAGGTTGCTTGATCCGACCAGGCATTCGCGCTTGACCATGAACGGGGGGTAGATCTCCGTATATCCGTGCTCCCTGACGTGAAGGTCGAGCATGAAACTGATCAAAGCTCTCTGCAGCAGGGCGCCCATGCCGCGCAACACGTAAAATCTGGTTCCGGAGAGTTTGACGCCGCGCTGAAAGTCGATGATGCCCAGCTTTTCAGCCAGGTCCCAATGGGGAAGCGGCTTGAAGGAGAATTCACGGGGCCGGCCACATGACCTTACTTCAATATTATCCTGTGAGCCCTGCCCCTCCGGCACATCGTCCGATGGCAGGTTGGGCAGGCGCAGCAGCCTGTCCTCCAGCCTGTCCGACAGCAGGTTTGCTTCAGCCTCGATCCGGGCTATGTGGTCGCCCACCTGGCGCATCTCGGCAATTAAATCGGCCGGCTTTTCTTTCATGCGGCTGATCTGCTTACTAACGTCGTTGCGCCGGGCGCGCAGGGTTTCGGCTTCCTTGAGCATCAGCCGGTAAGAGCTGTCCAGCTCTATGATCTCATCGACGTCGGCACGTCCTTCACCGCGCCTGTCCATGGCCTGGAATACCACTTCGGGATTATCACGAATCAATTTAATATCGATCATTCTTCGACCCCCTCATGCCTGGTTTTGAGCTGAGGGAAGAGGATGACTTCACGAATCGATTGTCTGTCGCTGAGCAGCATGACCAGCCTGTCTATGCCCAAGCCCAGTCCGCCGGCGGGCGGCATGCCGTGCTCCATGGCGGTAATAAAATCATCATCGATCATATCGGTCTCGGGCAGCTCACCGGCCGCGATAGCGCGCTCAATTTCCGCCGCGTGCATCTGGCGCTGGCGGCTGAACCTTTCGCGCTGCTCGCGTGGATCGTTCAGTTCGGAAAACGCGTTGGCTACCTCCATGCTGCAGATGAACGCCTCGAACCTCTCAACCAGGCCGGGGACATCGCGATGGAGTTTGGCCAGAGGGGACATATCGATGGGGTAGTCCGTGAGAAACGTCGGCTGGCGCAGGCCGGGCTCGACATAGGTGGAGAGCAGCTCATCGATGAGCCTGCCCCTGTCCTTAAATGGATCGACCTGCAAACCCATCTCCTTCATGCGAGAGCTCAGACTATCTGCGTCCGGGTACTGCATGAAATCTACGCCGCATTTATCGATCAGCGCCTGGCGGAGGGGGATCCGTTTCCAGGGCGGCGTCAGGTCAATAGTCTCACCGGCGAAACTGATTTTCGTGGTACCCAGAATCTTAGCGGATACATCACTGACAAGCTCCTCCGTCATCTGCATCACGTCATTGTAATCGGCGTAGGCCTCGTAGCTTTCCATCATGGTGAACTCGGGGTTGTGCTTGGTCGAAATGCCCTCGTTGCGGAACACACGGCCGATCTCGTATACCTTGTCGAAGCCGCCGATCAGCAGCCGCTTGAGGTATAGCTCGAGCGCGATACGCGGGTAAAGGTCCTGGCCGAGGGCGTGGTGGTGGGTTATGAAGGGCCTGGCCAGCGCTCCTCCGTACATGGGCTGCAGCACCGGGGTTTCAACCTCGATAAATCCGCGCGCATTCATAAAATTGCGTACGGCGTTGATTACCCCGCTTCTCCTGATGAAAAGTTCTCTGGTTTCCTCGTTGGCGATCAGATCGAGGTAGCGCTGGCGATACCTTTTTTCCACATCCTGTAGGCCGTGCCATTTCTCCGGCATAGGCCGTAGAGACTTGGCCAGTATGGTAAAGTCGGAGGCCTCGACAGTTACCTCGCCGCTGCGTGTCTTGAATACATGGCCGCAGGCGCCTATGAAGTCGCCCAGGTCGAGTTCATGCAGCAACTCATATTTATCGTCTCCCAGGGAATCGCGGCGGAAGAAAATCTGTATCTTGCCCGAGCCGTCGCGGATATCGAAAAACGCCGCTTTGCCCATGAACCTGGCGGCGGTGATACGCCCGGCCAGGCTGACGCCCGGCAGTGTTGCTGAAGGGTCTTTATCAAGCAACTCCAGGAAAAGGCGGGTGGCTTCCCTGGCGGTGTGGGACCTGTGGAATTTGTGTGGATATGGGTCAAGGCCGCGGTCTATCAGCCTGGACAGTTTTTCCAGGCGCGGTTGCTCTATGCGTTCCTGCCCGGCCATCTTCTCAGCTTACTTCGGTAATCTGCAGTTTCATTATTCCCGACGGCGTGCGAACCTCTATCTTATCACCCTTTTTCTTTCCCAGCAGCGCCTTGCCAACCGGCGACTCGCAGGAGATCTTGCCTTCATGCGGATTAGCCTCAGCGGTCCCCACGATTGTATAGCGGTCGATCTTGCCGTCCTGGTTCTGGATAAGCACCGAATCACCCAGTTCTACCACGCCCGGCTGGCGCGGGCCCTCGATGATGCGGGCGTTGAGGATGATGTTCTCCAGAGAGCTTATGCGGCCCTCTATGAACGCCTGCTCATTCTTGGCGTCTTCATATTCGGCGTTGTTCTCCGTGCCCCCCATCTCACGCGCCCTCTTGATCTTGTCGGCCACCTCCTGGCGGCGTGTCGAGGTAAGCTGGTCGTACTCAGCTTTCAGTTTTTCGAGCCCCTCACGGGTGATATCAAACTTTTTTAGTGTCATGGGTGTTACCTCCCAGCATGCCGGATATTAAAAAACTGAGAGCCGCAATAACTCTCAGCTTTTTCAGTACCTTTCAAAACATTATATTCCGATGCAACCGGGAAGTAAAGAATGGTATAATGTCTGCCGGCTAAAATTCAGGAGGAACCATGACTAATTTACTTATCGCGGCTTATGATCCATGCGGGAAAACGGCATTATGCGCCGGTATAGGTAAAAAGCTGGCCAATTCAGGTAAAAGAATCGGCTATATTAAACCCATACATGTAAAAGCGGAGGGCGCCGGGGATGAGTGCCTCGACGCTGCCTTTATCGGGCAGGCCCTCGAACTGGGGCAGGGCAGTGAAGAGCTCTGTCCGATCCACATCAAGCAGGAACAGCTGTGGCACGACCTCTCGGAGGATGCAGAGAATTTCTCCGCCAAAATTAAATCGGCCTGCGATACCGCCGGCGCCGGCAAAGATGTTTTAATTATCGAAAGCCCCGGCGGATTAAAAAATGACCAGGTATCCACCCTGGCCGCATATACCATAGCAGATAAGCTCGACCCCCGGGTTATACTTCTGCTCTGCTGGCGCTCGGATTACCGCGAGGCGGGTATCCTGCAGGCAGCCGAGAAGCTGGGAAGCAGGCTGGTGGGGGTGGTATTGAACCAGGTTCCTCCTTCTAAAATAAGCATGGTCCAGGCGGAGTGCTCCGCCTATTTTAAAGAGAAGGGCATCGCCGTGCTGGGAGTACTGCCCGAATCAAGGGCACTGCTGGGCGTAACGGTGGGGGAGATCGCCCGTGCTGTAGCAGGGGAGATCATCAGTTTTAAGGATAAAGCAGGTGACCTGGTGGAAAACGTTATGCTGGGCGCCATGTCGCCCGACTCGGCCAGGGATTACTATAACAGGATGCGCAACAAGGCCGTGGTTACCCGGCACGAGCGGGCTGACATGCAGCTCGCTGCGCTGGAAACGTCGACCAGATGCCTGGTGGTCAGCGGTAAAAGACCCTCGGCATCGGTCATGATCAAGTCCGAAGATAAAAAGGTGCCGGTGATAGTGGTCGATAAAGATATCAATGAGATAGTCAAAGGAATCGAGCAATCACTGGCGGGAGCATGTTTTCATCAAGCTCAGAAGCTGCAGGCCATGACAGCGCTGCTCGACGTCAGGTTCGATTATAAGGCGCTCAATGCTGCGCTCGGGTGAAACAAAGGGCCACTTAATCTTCGACTTCGTCGCCGGCTGACCCGAGTATCTCGGTCGCCCGGTCGGCAAATCTCGCGGGCACCTGTACCTCTACCTGGCCTAACCCATCCACCGTCAAACCGTATACGCTGCCGATGCTTTCGTATTTGAGCAGCGCCAGTATACCTTCTATCTCGAGCCTGCCCCTCACAATCTCGGCCTCCGGTTGCCCGCAGGCTTTGTAGACAGTGACCAGTTTTTCTTTATCGTCCATAATCTGTCAGTGGAATAAAATAAATAAGCGCTGCCGATTGAGGCAGCGCTTATTTATTTTCAATTCAACCGGTATGGTGATTTACTTTCCGCTACTGCAGTTCTTGCACTTGGCCAGCAGGTTGTTCTGCAGGCACCAGGTGAGAGACACGCACTCGGGATGAGGGCAACCAGTGATACCCCAGTCGCCTCCACCGATGGGAGAGGTGCCCCTGTGGTTCATGTGGCTGTTGGTAATATTAGCCCTCGTGCCGATGTCGGCGGCAGCCCAGCTCTTGTTAGCATAGGAAAGGCTCTTGCCCCAGCAGCCGGAGCACTTGGAAGTGCCGAGGCCGGCGGTGGTTGGATTCTCGGGGCAGTTGAGCGGGCAGTCATCCAGCGGTAGAGAAGTTGGCTTGGTCTCTGGATTGAGACACCTCTTGGAATCGTCACATGCCGATCCAAGGGTTCCTGCCTGTGTATTGCAGTTGCTGCAGCCGCCCAGGCATTGATTTATATCGCAGCCTGTGGGCTTCGGACAATTGGATGTATTGCAAACGCCTTGACAAAGTTTATCCGGGCCGCACAGACCAGCAAGTCTGGACATGGCGCTGGTGGGCGTCCTTCCCCAGTGCTGGAGATATAGCTTCCAGGAATTCTGGTTGTTTTCCCATTTAACTTTGTCCCAACCCGTGCATTTGCCGAGGTCGGCTGAGACTGTGGCCGGTATCAAAACTAAAGATAAAGCCACAACGAGTGCAACGAGGGTTCCAAAAATTCTCCTCACGGCATACGCCTCCTTAAAAAGTGAATTTTGATCGAATTTTACAAGGTCAAATAGACTTTGTCAATAGGTAGCTTAATGTATTTCTTGAAATAAGTCAACATAAAATATAAAATTACACTCTGTTTTGAATTAATTGTAGCATGTTTTATGATTTATGTAATACTGTTTTGAGGAGGATAATCGCTTGACCGCCCTAGGGAAACATATGCTGCTGGAACTGAAAGACTGCGACGCTGGGCTTCTCAATGATATGGAGTATCTGAGGGAGGCGCTTAAAACGGTGGCCGCATCAATCGGGGCAACGGTTATCAAGGATTCGTTTTACCAGTTTTCGCCGCAGGGGATCAGCGGCGTTGTCATTATTGCGGAATCACACATATCCATTCATACATGGCCGGAATTCAATTTCGCCGCTGTGGATGTTTTCACCTGCGGCGAGGTCATCGAGCCGGCAAAGGCCGTCAAGCCTCTGGCGGAGAGATTGAAAGCCAAATCTACATCTTACATCGAATTGAAGCGGGGAGTCCTGACGGAGAGCCCGGCTGCTGCGGGACGGTAGATGGCCAGGCCGGACTATTTCGACAGTAATAAGTGGCTCATCGATGAGCTCTCAGATGACCTGGTACAGATCCACGGAGTACGGCGGGTGCTGCACGACCGGGCAACGCGCTTTCAGCATGCCCAGATAGCCCAGACCCACACTTTCGGCATCTGCTTGGTGCTGGATGGCAAGATTCAGTCCGGGGAGAAAGACGAGTTCATCTATCACGAATCCCTGGTCCACCCGGCCATGCTTGCGCATCCCAATCCCGAGAAGGTATTTATCGCCGGCGGTGGTGAGGGGGCGACCCTGCGTGACGTGCTGAAACACATGACGGTTCGCAAGGCGGTGATGGTGGACATAGACGGGGAGGTAGTCAAACTGTGCAGAAAATACCTGCCCACTTTCCACCAGGGATCCTTCGATGATAAAAGGGCGATTGTCCTCCACGACGATGCCAGAAAATACATTGCTGAAACAAAAGAGCGTTTCGATGTCGCTGTAATCGACCTGGCCGACCCGGTTGAGGAAGGCCCGGCCCGCATGCTCTACACGCAGGAATTCTACAAGCTCGTCAGGGACAAACTGAAGCCGGGAGGCATCCTGGTGGTGCAGTCCGGCCAGTCCGGCTGGATCAACCTGCA
>JAFGHL010000110.1 GCA_016930155.1 Dehalococcoidia bacterium
CGAACATTACCAGAAGGAAGCTGAAGGAGTTATCTCATTCCAGCCACCTTCTGAAGGATGGGTATAATTTCCGCCAGGCCGATCTTCCCGTCGCTGTTCACATCGGCCAAATTGCTTAATGAACCAGCCGGAGTGAGTCCCGAGACCACCTGCAGAATTGAAACAGCATCCGCAAGTGAAGCCTGGCTTGAATCATCCTGCGGCGCGATTGTAAGGCGGAAGTTCTGCTGGACAGGAGGCTGACCAGGCACCATTGGACCCATGACAAGAATATCCCAGATCCCGTCAGCGGTAGGTATACCGGCCAGCGTGCCGGTCATAAAAGTGAGCCCGGGAGGGAGGGATGCCATCGGGTCAACACCGATCATGCCTGCGGGTTCGGTGGTAAACGTCCAGCTGAAGGGAACCCCGACCTGTGCGGAGGCTGAGCCGGCACTGGTGAAAACTACTCCGGGGGATCCGCCTGATATCTCGATTCGCACGGGGTCGCTGAAGACACTGCCGCCGGGATTTCTTACCTCGACGCGAAACCAAACGGTTTCAAAGAGAGCCGGCGTGGTGAACGTACTGGCTGCGGCCCCCTCTATGCCCGTATAAATCCCTAAAGAATAATTAAATTCCGTTGCCATGGACCACTGATATGTAAGCAGGTCACCTGCGGCCGTTACAGAAAGCTGCACTGTGCCGCCTGCCGGGACCGGGTCCATCGGGCCGGCCGGATGAACGGTAATCGTCGGGGCCGGGTGAGCCTCGTAATAAGCAATTTGGAGTGCTTCAAGCTCTCCTCTCAGTGATGCAAGGACTGCCTGGCTGCCGTCATTTGCTTCAAAAGCCTCTAGATCCATGCTCGAAATTTCGTTTTCAGAACTGCTTAAAAGTGCATTGAATTCATCCTCGGGCAGGGTGATCCACATCGGCCCGCCATCTACAATGAGGGCTTTAACCGCTGCAATGCGGTGCGGAAAGTAATTTTCCGGCTCGTCAAGACCGGGGTCAGGCAGTTGATTCATTTTGGGGAGTCCTCCCCATATGAGAATTTCACTCACATCCTCGCCCCCGGCGAGTGCTCCGCCAGTCAGACTGGTCTCGCGTATGGCATAACTCGTATTGTAGAGGGCCCGGTAACGGACAGCCTGGTCTGTTACGGCCGAGGCATCTACAGGATGTAGATCTGAAGCGTATGCAGCTGCCTGGAGCCAGTCATCATAGACAGGAAGGGACCCGCTGCCCTCGTAGGCTTTAACACGCGCGAAAGCAGCTCTATAGCCCTGCCACGCTGAATCGTAGGCGTCTTTTATGGCCGGGGCGGCAGCAGCCAGGGCATCGTAGTCAGCCCTGAGTCCGCGGGCCGCATCGAGGCCTGCGGAACCCGGTATGGCAAGAGCCGTAAGCATTGAGGCCTTGTACGTCGACATATCGAAAGAGTGCCTTAAAACAGGGGTATAATCGCCCGGGTCTTCTGAAAAATAACCGAGACGGCCGGAAAAATAATTGTTATGGTCATCCGCCGAAAAAGGGTAGATGTCGCTGACAGGCGACAGGTGACCGAGCACAAGACCCGGAGATGCGGCCAGCAGGTTTTCCCATGCCGCGGCCCGGGCAATCAGCAATGCCAGGGCAGCCTCGGCAGCTGCCAGATTTTCGTCAAGGTCTGCCTGGACCGAGCCTATGCCGCTGCTCCAGGCATCGGTGGCAGCAGCAAACTTCCCGCTCAGGGAACCTGCGTAGGAAAGCGCCGCACGCAGATGCGTGAGCTTCTGGCTGAGCTGGATCACCATCCGCTCGGCATTCTCCTGACCCATGCCTGGAACGTTGCTCCAGACGCTGTAATAGGAATCCAGGGCATCCGGCAAACCGCATCTCGACACCAGAACAGCAAGAGAATAGAGCTGGTTCTGCAGGTCGAAAAGAGTGTTGTAGAGGTCGGTAAGGGACTCTATCTGGACGATTATCCCCGGAAGTGCTGATTCCGACGGGGTCACGTCTTTGATCCTCTGTTCGATGGCGGCGAATGAACTTATTGAGCCTGTATATGAGGCAGTCCTGTCTGCATCGAGTGCATCGCCGTCTCCGAAGTCAGAAATAAAAGCATCGACCCCGGGCACAGTGACATGAGTTGACACGCCAGTGCTGATTTGAACGTGCAAAGTTTCTATCTGGGCTTTACAGCTGTTGATGGAGTCGATCAGGGGCGGCGACTCGGAATTACAGCGTTCCTGAGCTTCATACAAGATACGGGCACTGTAGTCCTCGGTGCTCTCCTCATCACCTTTCACCGGCATAGGCTGCTCCACTGGCGGCGGAACCGCGGCCTGGTTTGCAGCTGTCCACGCCGCGGTCTCTTCGGACTCCTGCAGGGCCTTGAGCACGGATAATTCGCTTTTGAGCTCGGCGAGTTTCTCTTCGATCCCTGTCACTTCAGCCTGCACAATGGGCAGATTGGCTTCGGCATCGGTCCTGGCAGAAGCACTCTCTGCCCTGAGGGTGCTCAGGGTGCCCAGGGCATTCGCGATCTCGTCCCGCACCATGATATTCTTGCGAAGGATAGCGCCGATGTCTCCTAATTCCGTACCGTCTTCTTTAAATGCGGCGCTTTTGACGGCCTCAAGGCTCAACGCCAGCATCCGCTGCACGCGATCAAGATCGGGATAGGCGGAGCGCGCCGTATCTGACACAGCCTTGATCTTGACGACACGCTGTTTACTGAGTGTTTCCTCGTCCAATTCCCAGGGCCGCCCTGTCTCCGTCCTCCAGAGACCCGGTGAGCTGATCCTGGGCAGCATCGCCCACAGCGCTCTTGAGCCCGAGCGTAACCAGTGCGTTGGCGGCACGTTTACCGGCGTTAATGGTGTCGGAGACAGCGGAGTAGGTCTCTATCCCCATAAAGATCGTAAGCTTGACAAGATTATCCTGCTGAATGGACGCAAGCGTGCTGTCCGCGTTGGTAAGTTGCTGACAGATGTCTGCAATGTCCCCGGCCTTTGTCTCATAGTTGCTCAGAAACTGGTTGAGGATGGCCAGTTCACGCTGCGCAGCCAGCAGGTCAGCCTGTGCCCACCTGATCTCAGTCATCTTTGCCGTGATCGCCCCTTCATAGTCATAGTCCTGGGCACTTGAAACCAGTACCGCACAGGCAATCAATAGAATTAATATGATCGGAACTGCCGTGCAGATTCTCTTCAAAGGAAGATCGATTCTTGATATAATCTGTGTTTTCGCCATAATTTCAATCGTTCATTCCTGTTTTCAGGGATATTTATATTTCTCACAATATGCCCGGCTGAAGCTTGTCTTCGCTGTTTGCAGCCTTGTCTTCATCCTGCGTATTTTGAAATAACCAGCCTTTTTTCTTTATTAATATAAATACCAGCGAATACCAAATAAAATCTGCAATGGAGATAAAAATTCCGGCTGCAGAGCTTTCAGGAAAGAAATCTGGTTTCCCATATGGATTTAACGTGTCTTGCCAGGATGTGCGCGACACCGGCACGGGTAAGTTTCCCATTTCGACTATTCGTGAATACCGGATAATCAAGAGCCGCTTTCGAACCGATATATCCTCTCTCCTTTAGATACTGTTCCATTTATATATTGGGCGAAATCGGTTTCACTCATAGTATACCTCCGGTATAATCCATCCGTATTTTTTTCCACGGTTTGGATTAAGTCGGGGAACATCGTCGCAGAAAGGCGAAGATAGTGCTGGGAAGCCTTCATACCCTCATGCCCCATATAGATGGCAAGGTATGGGAGCGCTGTCGTGAGATTATTGCCAAACCGCACCCATCTATTCAGGACGCGAACCGCATAAGTTTGGCGAAGGTCATGCAGACGTTAGCCCTTCCCCCTGCCACCATGAGATATTCCGGCAATAGACAAGGCCCTTCTGAATAGGTTATATACTGTCCCAGATCTGTACGGTACACCATGCTTATTAGGGAAAAACCACGGTTTAGAATCGAAGCTCCGAAACACTTGGTGTCAATCTATTCTGAAAATATCCTC
>JAFGHL010000111.1 GCA_016930155.1 Dehalococcoidia bacterium
ATAATGACTTCATCTCCCGCGGCGTGGCGAAATAGTCCGGCACGAAAATGGCCTTCCACTCCTCTTCTTTGATTTTGCCTTCTCGACAGAGATCATGGCAGATATCGCGCAGGTTATTATATCCCGCCGACGCCGGCCAGCGGTCGCCGCCCCGGTTGGTCAAATTGGCCATAAACAGGGCGCCCCCTTCGACCATCTCGGCGGCCCGCTCCCTTAAAAATTGTCGCCAATCCCTCTTCCATTTATCGACGAACTTGCGTCGGTCACTGCCGGACAGCTGGTTGGCCTGTATATGCGACGGATGCTGAAAGAAATCCGTGCCCACTTCTTCCGTATCCAGCCAGTGCAGCGATGTTGAAGAGAATCCCACATTCAGCTTTCCTTTAATTTCGTGTAAAGCCTTGTAAAAAGAACGCCGGATATAGTAGGCCTCCACTCCGCCCATTTGTTTCAGTCTCGAGTTGGGCCAAAATTGATCGAAATAGCTCTGCACGGCTATATCGTTATAGACCAGCCTGATTTTAATCGCGGGATTGATCGCACGTATTTGCCCGATGATATTTTCAAACAGGGCGCTGGAATTCACGCCGTCCGCGGCGCCGTAATCGGCTATAACGAAGGGAGTATCCGCGTCCATGCGTGTTATGCGCGGCGCGACGGACTTAATATAGGCCAGCATAGCGGGCAATATTTTGAAATCCACTGCTTTGGCCGTGTCGGAAATGCGGCTGTAATCTCCGGTCATGGTCGGCATATAGTGCTGCGCAGCTGCTTCACTGCCTTGTTTTTGTTTGGACACTTTCATTTTCTCCTAGTTTTCACAGTTACCTGTAACCCGTATAATTGAGAATTATATCAAGATTGAGATATACCATCCTGAGAACGGCATTCACAACGGGATGCGATTATGCGAGGTTTTTATGAGTAACAGGCTGATGAAATCGGCAATAGTAACGGGAGCGTCATCGGGAATCGGTGAAGCTTATGCACGTCTAGTAGCCTCACTGGGCTATGACCTTATCATCATCGCCAGGCGCAAAGACAGGCTGGAAACCATTGCCGCAGAATTGGAGAAGGAATACGATATTGCGGTGTCCTTGATGCAGCGCGACCTTTGTAACGAGAAAGACATTAGTGTAGTAGAAGAAAAAATTCGGAGCATAGAAAACCTGTCGGTGCTGATCAACAACGCCGGCTTCGGCACGCTGGGTCTATTCGCTGATGTCGATCTCGGCAAGTCTCTCAGAATGATCAACCTGCACGTTACCGCCCCTGTGCGTTTGGTTAAAGCAGCACTGCCCGGCATGCTTGCCCGCCGGGAGGGCGCCATCATCAACGTTTCCTCCGCTGCGCCCTTCCTGCCGGTATCCGGAAACGTGATGTATAACGGCACCAAATCTTTCCTGATCTCCTTTTCCGAATCCCTTGAGATCGAAGTCAAAGACGCCGGAATCAGGGTGCAGGCGCTCTGCCCCGGCTTCACCCGCACCGGATTCCATTCGGTTGAAGAGTTTAAAAACGTCGATTTCTCCACAATACCCGGATTCCTATGGATGTCCGCGGACAAAGTGGTAGAACTGTCCTGGAAGGCGCTGGGTAAAAGGAAGGTTGTCTTCATACCGGGAGTTGTAACCCTCCTGACCTGCACGATTTTCAACGGATTATTCAGATACCTGGCCGGCAAAAGAACTGCAGCCAAGGGCACACGGCAACGATAAAATAATCCCGCCGAGTTCTGCGGCAATTGAGTCCAGCCATCCGCCGTTGACAGGTGTACGCTATTTGGGCATACTCCATTAGCGATGAAGAGGCAGAATGACTATAGTATCGACCTATTTGGGTCCGATAACCTGGAGCAGGCGGCGGCTTTACTCGAGCTCAACTGGCAATTCCGCTCGTCACGCGCGCTGATGGCCGCCCAACAACTGGGTTTCTTTAAAGCGCTGGCAAAACCACGGCAGGCAGCTCAAGTCGCACTCAAGTGCGGTACAGACCCGCAGATGACGGAAAAGCTCTTAACCGTCTGCTGTGCCCTGGGCGTATTAAAACGCGACGGCCGGCTTTTCTCTCTGACTAAGCTGGGATGCGACATATTGCTGCCGGACAGCCCCCGTTACATAGGCGGTGTTATAGGCCATAATGAGCTCCTCTGGTGGGCGACCACCGGCCTCCCCGAGTGGGTACGGACCGGCAGGCGCGATGCAGCGCCGGAGCCGCCCGATCATTTCAAGCAGCATTTATTCGACAACTGGATATGGGCCATGCACGGCATCGCATCCAATGGCCAGGCGCAGTGGGTTGCCGGGCAGCTCGACCTCAACGACAGAAAGCTCCTGCTCGATGTAGCCGGCGGGCCCGGCACATACAGCATCGCATTATGCCAGCGGTTCCCGCATCTGAAGGCCGTTGTATGGGACCTGCCGGATACACTGGCCATCGCCAGGCAGGTGATCGACCGCTTCGGCATGAGCAGGCGTATCAAGATACAGGCAGGCGACTGGAGCAAAGAGGAGTTCGGCTCAGGCTATGACTGCCTGCTGATGTCCAACATATTGCACGGCCCGGGCAGCCACGCGGACACAAGGCTGAAACAGGCAAGAACGGCATTAAAACGAGGCGGACTGCTGATCGTTCACGATTTTATGTTGAACAACGATAGATCGGGGCCACTGCCCGCCGCCCTCTTCAACTTGTGGCTGGGGACATATACTGTCAGTGAGCTGCTCGCTCTTATACGTAAAGCCGGCTTCGCTGATGTTTCCCTGATAGCCGGCAATTCGCAGCGCGGCAGCGGGCTGATAACGGCAAGACGCCCATGAAATCCATTGGGGGCGCCTGGTCTTTACACGGCCCCTAAGCGAACTCAACGGCAACGTTAACGGCGGTAATTCAAGCTAATTATGATAAGGGAGATTAATATATGGAACTGAAAGACAGAGTCATTTTAATCACGGGCGCCTCGTCGGGCATAGGAAAAGCAGTCGCGCTGGCTCTCAGCCATGGGCATAACCGCATAGCCATATTCGCGCGCAGACAAGAATTGCTTTTGAACGTTGCTGAAAGCATCCGCAAGAACGGCAGCGAAGCGCTGTCCATCGTCGGTGATGCGCTGGATGAGAAGCAGGCGGCAGACGCCGTTCACGAGGCGGCGCAGAGATTCGGGCGCATCGATATGGCGTTGCTGAATATCGGGATAGGACCTTCACTCGATATTGCCAGGGCCGTTCCCGATGATATCAAACAGAATATGCGCATAAACTACGATACGATGATCAATTTCTTCTGTCCGCTGGTTCAGCAGCTGAAAAAACAGGAGTCGGGCGGGATCATCGCCAATACCAACTCGCTGGCCGGGTTCCTGGGACTTCCTTCGCAGGGACACTATTCGGCCTCCAAGGCGGCCTGCCGTATGTTCCTGGATACCGCCCGCATTGAGCTGAAGCAGTACAACATCAGGGTGCTGACGATATGTCCCGGATTCGTTGTCACGGAAAGAAATAAGCACCAGGGAATTCCCCACTCACTCACGATGACACTGGATGAGGCAGCCAGGCATATCCTGAATGCCCTGAAATCGGAGCGCAAGGAATACCTGTTCCCCAACCATCTCAAGACGGCTGTTATGCTGCCGAAATTTCTCCCGCGGTCGGCAACGGAACGGTTATTATCACGGTTCTCACACTCGTAACTAAAAAATCAGGTATTTTAATCCAAGCATATCGGGTAACCAGATGAATGGTATAATGCTTTGTAAAGCCATCAGGGTGGATTAATATTGGTTCTATGGAGGTTGAAATGCCGGTTTACATCGCGTTAACTCGTCTCAATGAGGTGGGGAGAGAGGCCGTCAAGACCAGTCCCAGGAAAATCAAGGCCAACAAGGCAGCGCTCGAGGCCATGGGGGTAAAGGTACTGGGCCAGTATATAACCCTCGGCCGATACGATTTTATCAACATTTTCGAGGCGAAAAATGAGGAGACCATTCTGAAGGCTGCGGTGAACCTTTCGGGAAAAGGCATCGCACACACGGAGACACTTGTGGCGCTTACGATCGATGAGTATCTTAAAATAGGCAAAAAGCGTACCAGATAATACCGCCCTGCATATCAATAAAAAGAAGCAGGTGATAATTCCACTCATCCCGGTTATCGCAAAGAAGGCGCTTAACTGCTGATCTTCAATGACCGATACGTCCGATAAAGCTGTGATATAATTCCTCCAAAATACGCTGGGAGGCTCTGACGATGGCGCAGAAAGCGGACCTTTTCCCTCACGACAGCTCGCTCGAGCGGCTGCCCGTTGCCCAAAGGGACAAGAAAATGTCCCGGAAGCTGCAACGCCTCATCGCCCATGCGTACGGCAAAGCCCCCGGCTTCAAGCTGCGCATGGATGCGGCGGGGATCAAACCAGGCGACATCAAGGCACTGGCGGACCTGCAGAGAATTCCGGTGCTGCGTAAGGACGACCTGATCAAACTGCAGAAGGAGCTGCCGCCCTTCGGAGGCTATCTGGCCGTACCCCTGGATGAGATCGACCATATCTATCAATCGCCGGGTCCGATCTATGACCCGCAGAGGAGGTTAAAGCAGGGCACCCTGCCGCCCGACATGGGTAAAGGACAGATTGCCGTTAACACCTGGTCCTACCATATAACTCCGGCCGGGATGCTGATGGACCGCCTGCTGAGGGCGATGGGCTTCACCGTCTTCCCGGCGGGAACGGGCAATACCGACCTGCTGGTGCAGATAATGCGCGATCTTAAAGTATCATACTTCGTGGGTACCCCGTCTTTCCTGGCCGCCATCATCAAAAGGGCGGAGGAGATGGGGTATGATATCCAGAAGGATTTTAGCCTGAAATACGCACAGGTCTTCGGCGAGATGGGCGGTGACCCGCTGAGGAAGATGTTTAGCGAGAAATACGGCATCACATGCGTCGGTGGCGACAACTACTTGACCGCCGATATAGGTCCCATCGCAGGCTCATGCGAAAAGGGCGCCGGCATGCACGTCAACACCGACGTGATCGTGGAGATCGTCGACCCGTCGACAGGCCGGGAACTGCCTGCGGGCGAGGTCGGCGAGGTGGTGGTCACTCCCTTCGATGAAGTGTATCCCCTGATACGCTTCGGAACAGGCGACCTCTCAATGCTGGTGACCGAGACGTGCGCATGCGGCCGAACCACGCCACGCCTGCCTAAAATCATGGGCAGGAGCGGCGACGCCGTCCGTGTACGCGCCATGTTCGTGCATCCCAGGCAGACCGACGAGGTCATCTCGAAGTTCGGGGAGATAGCGCGTTACAGGATACTGGTCACCAGGCCGGCCGACAGGGATGAGATGCTGCTGCAGGTTGAGCTCAAGTCCGGGCCCGCGGACCGGGACGCCTGGGAAGAATCGCTGAGGAAGGAATTCCAGAACACCTGCAAGGTGAGGTTCGACGCTCTGGAAGTCTTGCCCGCCGACAGCATTCCGGGCGGTGAGAAGACAATCGTCGACAGGCGCGTTTATTAGCTTTTGGCGGCGTTATCGCCAAACGATATTTCTTGAGGCTATAAGGAGGGGATTATGGGAAATGCAACGGAGCGCCAGGCGACCCGGGCGACGCATTCCAAGCTTCCGCTCGGTATTAAACTGAGCTTCGGCATCGGCGACATCGGCAGCAACATCTTCATCGTAACAACCGGGATGTACCTGCTGTTCTTCATGACAAACGTAATGGGCATTAATCCGGCGCTGGCCGGCACCATGCTTCTGTTCCCCAAGCTTTGGGACGTTATCTCCGATCCGCTCATGGGGGCCATCTCGGATGTCACGCGTTCACGCTTCGGCAGGAGGCGGGTGTACCTGCTCTATGGCGCCGTGCCTTTCGGCCTATCGTTCTTCATACTCTTCCTTGCTCCCGGCTTTCAGATGGAATTCGCCAACGCTCTGCAGACATCTTTGTTATTTGCACTGGCCTGCACAGCTTTCACCGTGATCAACGTCCCCTATGCCAGCATGGTTCCCGAGATGTCCGACGACTACAACGAACGCCTCTCCATAGTGTCCTTCCGTATGACCTTCGCCTCTATCGGGGCACTGCTGGCCGGCGGGCTGACCATGGCGCTGGTGGCGGCCGGCGGCGGCGGCGCCGACGGCTTCCGCTTTATGGCCGGTATATTCGGGCTGGCCATTATCTTTTCGTGCCTGTGGTGCTTCTTCGGCACGCGCAATGCGCCTTCCCTGCCGCCACACAAGGAGACACCTCCGATCAAAGAACAGGTCAGGATCGCAGCCCGCAACTATCCGTTTGTAGTGCTGATGACGAGCTATTTCCTGCAGGCGCTGGCCATCGGCGTGATGATGGCCGGTTTTGTCTACTATGTGAAATACGCCATGACTCTGCCCGAAACGGCCATGAATATCGCCTTCCCCATCTTTATGGTCACCGGCGTCATTTTTATACCGGTCTGGCTGGCTGTGGGCAAAAGGCTGGGCAAGATCAAATCGTATTACATCGGCCTGGCCATATTTACCCTCTCAATGGGCTCGCTCTTCTTCACCAGCTCCTCACAACTGATGATTTTCTATGCCCAGATATTCATAGCCGGCATCGGCTTCTCCAGCTTCCAGCTATTCCCTTTCTCCATGCTGCCCGACACGGTTGAATACGACCAGCTGCAGTCGGGGATGCGGCGTGAAGGGATATTCTCCGGCATGTGGTCGGCCGGCCAAAAAATAGCCTACTCGGTGGGCCCGCCCATCGTGGGCTTCGCCCTGGCCCTCTCGGGTTTTGTCACCGATGGGGTCCAACCGGAGAGCGTGGCCACGGGTGTGCGCATCGTCTTTTGCCTCTTCCCCGCAGCCATGATCCTGCTCAGCTTCCTGCCTTTCAGCAAATACAAGATGACCGAGGAGGAGTTCGAGAAAGTTAAAGCAAAGATCTCGGGCACGAGCAAATCGTAGGGGCGGGTTTTTAAACCCCATCCCTTCTGGTCATTGCGAGGCCGAAGGCCGTGGCAATCCGGTGTTCCCGCAATCACGCACAAGATTGCTTCGTCGCTGCGCTTCTCGCAATGACATGAGAGTACGCCCCTGCGGTCTATGCGGGGAAAGTTTTCTCGCCCAGGGCCATGCGCACCAGGTCCGTGATGAAGACCTTGCGCAGTCCGCGCTCCGTCGTGGGACGCCTGAGCACACGGTCGCACATAGGGCAGAGTGTAACCAGCACGTCAGCCCCGTATCTGATGGCATCGTCCACGTTTTTGGCCTGTACCTCGGCTGCCAGCTGCGGATAAACCTTTACGAAGGCGCCGGTACAGCACAGCGCCTTTTCCCGCTCATATTCCCTCTTCGGCCTCTCCACGCCGATCAGGTCGAAAATCTCGTCCACGAAAACATCCTTGGCGGGAGTGTAGCGTGATGCGCAGGGCCGCTGGTAGGCCGCCTTTACACCCAGCTTTGTGATCTTGCCTTTATTATCGCGCAGGTAGTTGCGCATGTATTCGAGGATGTGCATGTATTTAAAAGGCACTTCGATGCCGTAGTCCCTGACCTTGGCATCGACCATGGCATAGCAGTCATCGTGCAGGAAGATGATCTCATCGCCGAGTCCGGCAACGTTATCGATAAATTTGCGGGCATTCTCCGCCAGCGGCGTTTCCATGCCGGCATGCACATAGCCCAGATAGCAGAAATAATCGCCGCCTTTGGCTATGGTCAGGTCGTCGAACATCTGGCCGCCGATGGCATCAGGCGGCAGCGACATCTCCATCACGCAAAGTGAGAGCACAGGTTTGCCCTGCCGACCCTTGATAACCTGGTTGGGCACAGACGAGGCCATGCCGAAGAATCCAACGGCCTCCGGCTTGATGGGGAACGACTTGTATTTCTCCATAGCATTGAGAATCAGGTCGAATGGATCTGCGCCCGTAGGGCAGTACTCGCTGCAGGCGCAGCAGGTAACGCATTTGCTCAATATGTCGGCGGGCCTGCCGTCCATAAGGTCCTTAATATCCGCGGCTGCTTTCTTTTTGTCGTAATCCACATAAAGGCATCTCTCCAGACAAATGCCGCACAGGTCACATTTCGATGCGTTCCACACTCTGCGCCTCCTTAATTCAATTCCTGCCGCCGGGACTGCTTTTTTCGGCCCCCCGGCATTTCACCAAAAAAATACGCCCTGTCTATGGTAACATAATAGACCGTAAAAAAACATGCGGGTTTAACAGCCGTACCGGTTGAAAAGAGGCATGATCAAATTAAGGAGGATGTTTACATGTTCAAAACCAGGATGACGGAGCTCTTCGGCATCCAGCACCCAATCATGCTGGCCGGGATGAACTGGATCACGGAGCCGGGGCTGGTAGCGGCGGTGTGCAATGCGGGCGGGCTGGGTGTGCTGGCCACGGCGCGCTTCGCCCCGGATGAGGCACGGAAGAACATACGCGAGGTCAGGCGCCTGACCGATAAGCCCTTCGGCGTCAACCAGGCTCTGGTGCTGCCCGGGGCACGCGAGAACGTCGAGGTGGCCATCGAAGAGAAGGTCCCCGTCTTAAACTATGCGCTGGGCAAACCGTGGTTTATCGATCGCGTACACGCATACGGCGGCAAGGTCATGGGCACCACCGCCACGGTCAGGCACGCCGTCAGGGCCGAGCAGCTCGGCTGCGACGCCGTCATCGTTACGGGACACGAGGCTGCCGGGCATGGCACTATCGCCACCTCACTGGTGCTAATCCCCATAGTCGCTGCCCAGCTTAAAATCCCGCTGATAGCAGCCGGCGGATTCTGCAATGGCCGGGGACTTGCTGCGGCCCTGGCGCTGGGCGCGGACGGGATATCGATGGGCACAAGGTTCTCACTGACCAGAGAGAGCCTGGTACACGATAATTTCAAGCAACTGTGTCTCAAAGCTACCGAGCAGGATACTCTCTACAGTAACGCCTTCGACGGCATGCCCGGGCGTGTGCTCAAAACGAAGGCGGCCGAAAAAATGATGAAGAGCGGCATTCAGTTCTCCGAAGCCTTCCAGGGCGCCGGAGAGATAAGGAAAATGCTCGGCCTATCTTACTGGAAGTTCATCGGACTTAGCCTGCAGATGTGGCGGGCCGATGAGGGTTCCCCAATCTGGTCGCAGGCCCGCCAGGCCGTAGGCATGAGGAGACATCTCAGGGCCATCAACGACGGCGATATCGATGAAGGCATACTTTTCGCGGGGCAGGATTGCGGCTGCATAGACGACCTGCCGGGCGTTAAAGATCTGATAGACCGCATTATGTCCGAGGCGGATGCGGCCTGCGACTCCCTTCAGCAAAAGCGGCGTTAATCCCGCTGCTTCGGATGGCCTAACTTCACCTTCGATGAACAGGTGAGCGCCGTTTTAAAAAGACCCGGCGAAAGTTAAGTCGATGCGGCCGGAGAAAGACCGGCAAAGCGCCTGATCCGGCCGGCGGCGTTGACTTTAATGGGTGAGCCGTGTCCGAAGCAGGCCGATTCAAATTCATGTCCCGCCAGTTTCCTCGCCGATTGCTTCAGCTGAGCCACATCAACTGTGAAGGGGATGGACGGCCATTTCAGGCCGAAACGCTGCGCCAGCAGGTCGCCGGTGAAGACGACGCCGTTGCTCTTGAGGAAGATGCAGATGCTGCCGGGCGTATGCCCCGGCGTATGCAGTATACGTATACCGCCGGCCAGGGGCAGTTCGTCGTCGTCAACCACCTCGATATCGACTCCGACCGGACGTGTAGCCAGCAAATACTTAAAAGGACTTGCCGCTCGGCACAGCCATTGCGGGCGCGACGGACCCGGCTGGGGCAGCCTCCCGTCTATATAGGGCGCGTCCGCCGTGTGTGCGATAACCCTGGCCCCTGTTATCTCCACCAACCCGGCCAGCCCGCCCGTGTGGTCGGTATGATGGTGCGTGATGATAATTGCAGCGATGTGTGAGCAGGAGTAACCCAAACCGCGTACCCTTTCAATAATGAGCGACTCTTTGCCTTTCAATCCTGCATCCACGAGCACCAGCTCGCCGCCCGCATCGATCAGGTATACATTGGAACCCAGGTCGGCCTGATCCCACCATAGGCTGAGCTGGAAAATTCCGGGTATCACTTCCTGCATATGCTTTTAATTTTACACCGGCACAGTCTATTTGGTGACATTGAAATAATGTGATATCGTTAATCGAAGCCGTTTGGAGAAGACCACTATGACAATCGAGGAGCTGCGCCAGCGCGTGGACGAATGTTTCGATCGCGAGGAGTTCCTCAGCGCGCTGGAGTGCTCGGTCGAACTGATGAGCCGGCACGCCCGAGAGATCGGCTTCGACGATATCTTCAAAAAGGGGTTGTGTCACTTCAAGCTGGAGGAGGATGCGGAGGCCATCGGCTGCTTTAATAAAGCATTGGAGAAGGATCCGGATAACCTCATGGCATTGACCAACAAGGGCATCTGCCTTTTCAATCTGGGGAGGACAGAGCAGGCTTTCCAGGAATTCAATAAGGCCATCAAGATCAATTGCACCGTCTTCCCGCCCTGGCATTACATGGGTATGCACCACCTGAGAAATTACCTGGAAAAGGGCGATCTTTCATCTCTGGAGAAAATGATTAACTGCTACCGTCAGGTGGTGGGAATGACACCCGATTTCGGGGAATTCGTTATACACGATCCCGTCACCAGGGCGGACTACACGCTCCTGGAATTCCTGTTGCTGCACCAGGACGTACAGGAACTGCCGGTCAATATATTAACGTGCCCTTAAGCAGCGGATTTTTACATTTTTCCCCCGATTTATTTAGAATAGCCGCATGTCTGGATTAAAACAGGCGCCAGTTATCGCATTCGCCGGCAAAGGCGGAGTGGGAAAAACGACCTGCGCGGCAGCCACCGCCCTTCATTTCGCATCGCATGGCGGTAAAACCCTTGCCATCTCCACCGACGCCACGCCTTCACTTTCACACATCTTCCAGACGGCAACTGCAGACATCCCGGCCCAGGTTGCAGACGATCTTTTCTTCCTGGAAATCGGCGCAGCACAGGCCGGGCAGATGTGGGAGAAAAAGTTCGGCCGCGATGTTTATCAGGTTTTCTCCTCGTTCGTGGAGATCGGCTACTCCGACTACGTGGATTTCATGGCTTCCGTGCTGCCGGGGCTGGCAGAGGAATTTATGGTCGACTACATACGCGAGACTTCATGCGGCGGTGTGTGGGATACAATAGTCTGGGATACCGCGCCCCTGGGACAGACCATGGCGCTGCTGCAGACCCCCGCCCTGCTCAATCATCACCTGAGGCTGGCGCCCCGCATCTATGCCGGGATCAAAGCCGCAGAGGGTGCCAGGGAGACGATACTGGATATAATCAGGCGCTGGGAAGCCCTGTCGGCGGCCGATATGGCATTCCTGCGCAGCGGGGTGGAATTCAATATTGTAGCTATACCCGAAGCCCTGGCGATCAACCAGCTGGATGAAATACTCGGTGACCTGCACAAATATGATCTCAGGGTCAGGCGACTGATTATCAATAACGTGGTTCAGGCGTCGGACTCCGATTTCTTGCGCCGAAAGGCCGTCCAGCAGCAAATATACATAAAGCAGCTATCTGACATGTATAACAGGCTCCGGATATCGCAGGTGCCCCTCTTTCCGCACGAGATAAGAGGGCGTGAGACGCTGCTGGAAGTGGCGAAGACGCTCTACTGATCCAATGACAGCGGGGCCGGTCAAATCGCCAGGGCGAAGTTCAGGTAAAGCTGTGCGGCCTGCACCACCTGGCTGAAAACAACTGACTCCTCGGGTGTATGTGCAGTCTCGAGGCGGCCGGGACCCAGTATGATCGGATCGACGCCGGCCCCCCACAGGACGTTGCCGTCCGAATGGCTGCGGAAATCCTGCGGCTGCCAGGGGACTTTCATCCCCTTACAAACCTCGCGCAGCCTTTGTACCAGAGGCCGATCCTGCGATATACGATAACCCGATTGCGTATTCTCGAATCTGATATAGGCGTCAAGCGATGGTATGACCTTGCCGGCATCCTCCACCAGATGTTCCAGGTCGGCCTTGAGCACATCCATGCGTGAATCAGGAGGCAGGTGCAGATCCAGCCAGGCCTCGCAGGTATCCGGCACCACAAATCCGCCGGGAAAGCCCGAAAGCTGCCTGATGTTGTAGACCAGTCCGCTGGAGACCGTGGTGGTATATCCGGTGACCTGCAGCAGCAACTTGAGCATGTTCTCAATTGCGTTCTGCCCCAGCTCGGGCATGGAGGAATGCGCCTTCTTTCCACGTGTGCGTAAAAGGACTTCCAGATATCCATAATGGCCCAGGCAGGGCAACATATTGGTCGGTTCCGCCACTACCGCCCAGGGAAAGCGGTACTCGCGTACCAGCGTCTTGGCGCCATCGCTCTCCTCCTCTTCACCCACCACCAGAGCCATGCCTACAGAGGGGAACCTGCCTTTTTTAATCGCCAGCACCGAAAAAGCTTCGATCATGGCAGCGCAGCCGGCCTTCATATCCGAGCTGCCCAGGCCGCAGACCTTCTCCTCCTCCTCATGGAACCCGAAATCATCGAGATCATGCGCCGTTACGGTGTCCAGATGACCCACGAAGCACAGGTCGACTTCGTCAGTCTTGGGGGGCAATACCACGATGTTATAGCGATTTTCATCCACCGCCTGTCTCTTTACATTAAGCCCGGCCGACCTGATGTACTCCTCGCAAAAAAGCAGTATCTCCTCCTCCTTGCCTGACGGACTGTATATGTCCACCAGGTCCTGCAGGAGCTTTTTCAGTCGATCCGGCTTTATATCAGCCGCTGCGCCTGTGCTCGGTGCCATTCCTTTTTCCCCTCAGGCTGCGCTTTTTCTCCCTCTGCTGCTCGGTTGCCGCGGGATTATACGTCATATAGATGTGCTGCTGCGGATTGACGAAGCCCTTGGCGCGGAAGAAATGCAGGGCGGGCAGATTATCAGCTTCCGTATCGATCATAAAAATACGCACGCCTGCCTCTATCATTTTATCCTCGAACTTATTGAAAAGGCGGCTGGCCACTCCCATTCTCTGATACTCCGGAGACACCACCAGCCAGACAAGATAACCGTATTTCCAGGCTGATTTCTTTTTGGTGACCACATTGCCCAGGGCAAAGCCCACGATCTGCCCTTCCAGCGCCGCCACCAGACAGTATTCGGTGTCCTCGTTGAACATCGAGATCACTTCGAACTCGTCCCAGGTACGATAAAGCGTGGGTGTTTTATCGGCTGTGAAGACCTGCTCTCCCAGGTGAAAAACCAACGGGATATCATCAACACCCATCTCCCTGATCTCGATTTCCATCTTTTTCCTGCCGCCGTTCTCCCCCTGATCAGGCAGGGGGGCGGAAAGGTGCTTTTCATAGTTATCACGCTGCCCGGCAGCGCCGTTGTTACTCATAGAGCCCCCTGTGAATTATAAATCGTGCACGCAACGATAAACTCGCGCTTAAAATGCGTTATTAAAACTGATAGCCCAGAGAGCGCGCCTTGTCGTAACACTTTTTAGCCTCGGTGGCGCGCTGAAGCGTCTCAAGCGTCAGCCCCTTGCTGTACCACAGCGCCGGATTATCGGAATCCAGGGCCAGCGCCCGGTCGAAGGCAATAATAGCCTCGTCGTACCGCTTCAGTTCATGCAGGGCTTTGGCCTTATAGCCCCAGGGAAACGCGCTCGTAGATTCAAGCGAGATGGATTTATCAGTAGACTTCAGCACGTCCTCATAGAGCTTGCTCTTCATTTGGGCATAGGTCAGCCTATCCCAGAAATCAACATTGGCTGAATCCAGAGATGCTGCCCTGGCATAACACGGAACAGCCTCCTGGTAGTTATTTTGGGCATGGTATATCTGACCTTTGCTCTCCCAGTAGACAGCGTTGTTGCCGTTGATAGAAATAGCTTTGTCCACGCTTTCCAGGGCCTTCTCATACTCTTTCAAGTTTAAATATGAGATACCCCTGTAATTCCAGGCATCGGAGAAATTGGGATCCAATTCAATAGCCCGGCCATAGCTATCAATAGCCAGCTCATAGTTCTTCATGGCGTCCAGGGCCTGCCCTTTATTGAAGTGGACCGCCGGATTGGACGGGTCCTTCTCCAGCGCCCGGTCGAAATTGAGCAACGCCTTCTCAAACGCCCCCTTGTTATACAGGTCGATGCCCGTCTCATTAAAGGCAATGGCCTCCTGGTTGCTGCCATAACCCTGGCTGCCCGTCTGGCAGGCTGCCAGAGGCAGCATCAGCAGCGCCAGAAAAAGCGCCGCCGCGAGATAAATAACCGGTTTACAAGCGACTATTCTCTTTCTCATCGTAATTCCTTAACAGCTTTATTAGAGACCCCGAACGTTCGGGTTTTATCACGGAATTGTAGCACCGGGCCTCCGGCAAGTAAATTATCGCAGGCTGATTAATCCTCCTGATTAACGGTACTAAATAGTTATTGACACACGAGTATGTGTAAGGTAACATTGTCCGCGAACGTAAAGAAGGTGCAGGTTGATATGATATATAGAATTATCGCCTCTATTCTGGCCCTGGCATTGATAACTCTGACTGCTGCGCCATCTCTGGCGCAGGGGCTGTTGCCTGATGAAGAAGAGGAAAATGTAATCGGCGGCGGCGGAGTAGTCACTCCGACCATCCCGCTGCAGGTCGCAACCCAGGGTGCTACGAGCATTACGGGGACGTCCGCTAATCTCAACGGTTACCTCCAATCGATGGGGCCGTACAGCGTTGTCGATGTATGGTTTGAGACTGAAGACGGCGCGGAGATTTCGCACCAGTCCATGAGCTCACCGGGCTTCTTTACAGGTTATCTTGGGCAGCTTGAGCCGGGCACGGCCTACAGGTACAGGGCAATGGCGATGGCGCCGCTTCTGGGAGGCCAGTCGAGCCAGGGCTCGTTCGTAAGTTTCACCACTCAACATACCGTACCGCAGGCGCCGATAGCGGTCTCGACTTCATCAGCCTCCGATATAACTTCCGGTTCCGCAGTATTGCGCGGGTACCTGTCCAGCATGGGTCCGTA
>JAFGHL010000112.1 GCA_016930155.1 Dehalococcoidia bacterium
AGAAATGTCCCTATTGCCGCGCATGCCAGGCATGCAATTCCTATAATTCCGCTGGTTAGTTGAGCATCCATTGGTTACCCCCTCCGCTGTTTATTATAGCAGTCATCTCCTGCATAGCAATAGCCATTTAGTAATATCCGGGGTTTTATCCTCCCGGCTGATCCTTGCGGGTGTTTGGGTGCGGTAATATAATCTGCTCAAATCAAAGGAGGTTGTACATGACCGACAGTATTATAAGGGTACGGGATAATGAAATAGCTCACATCGTTCTTAACCGTCCTGCTTTTTTTAACGCCTTCGATTTAACCATGATGGATAGTATGGCGCGGCATATGATAGAGCTGGCAGCCGATGAAAACGTCAGGGGGGTAATAATTTCGGGGGAAGGGAAGGCCTTCTGTGCAGGAGGAGACCTGAAATGGGTCACTGATTTTGAAAAGGGTCCGGAGGCTGCCTTTCATATACTGGCCGCTGCTTATCACCAGATGGTGCTGGAAATACGCAGGATGAACAAGCCGGTGATTGCGGCAGTAAACGGAGTAGCGGCAGGAGGAGGCTTTTCGCTGGCATTGGCCTGTGATTTTCGTGTGATGGCTGAATCGGCAATCTTCCGTCAGGCCTATACGTCCAACGGCCTGTCTATAGATGGAGGGGGTACTTTTTCGCTGCCCAGGCTGGTAGGGCTGGCGCGTGCCCTGGAGATCGTTGCCATGGATCTCCCCATTACGTCGGAGAAGGCGCTGGCCTGGGGGCTGGTAACCAGAGTGGTCAGAGACGGTACCGCGGTCGAAGAAGCGTTGAAAATGGCGCACGATCTGTCTTCAATTTCGTTGCACTCATTTGGCCTGTCCAAGCAGCTGTTGACGGACTCTTTCAACTGTACTTTCGAATCGCAAATCGAAAAGGAGCGGCAGGGTATTTGCAGTTGCGCCATTCATGCAGATGGACAGGAAGGCATGAAAGCGTTCTGTGAAAAGCGCAAGCCCGTTTATTTTAAGTAAAATTTAGCTACTTGGCTGGATATTGGCAGCGGTGGCCGGTTGCCCGTCCATATATTGCTTAATTTTATTGGCGATAGGCTCCAGCACAACATCCACGCACTCATTGAGTATCAGGTGGCAGGGCAGGTCGAATACCAGCATCTCCTTCACAGGCGCCTTGATTTTAGCGAAGACCAGTTTGGTATAGTCGAAAGAGAAAAGAGGCTCTCCTGAAGATACGATAGCAATAACCGGGCATTTGATGCTGCCGTCGCAAATACCGGACATATCGGCGTTGAAAAGCGTGGCCAGGAAATACAGGGGGTAGGTCCTCAGGAAAAGCGTGTCATGGTCTATTTTGCGCTGAAGTTCAGGGGAACTGGTGACCCGTTCCGGCTCCAGGTAGAAATTATAGGGCAACTGCAGTCCCGGCAGGATTTTTCCGCCGGCCTTGACCAGCCACAGGGCCTGTTTTTGCATATGTCTCAGAAAACGCGGGAAGCGTGTTAGCCCGATTGTCTCAGGAAGCTGCGGTATCATAATATTGTGAGAAAAGACGGCTGTAAGCCGGTCATCCTCGGCTGCCACTGCCGTCGCAAGTATCCCGCCCTGTGAATCCCCCAGCAGCGATACGGCGGTGCTGTACTTATCGTGTGCATATGTTATGGTGTCTTTAACGTTTTGTTTCAAATCATCGAATGAATACAGCCTTTTTTCACGGGGGCTTTTACCGTGTGAAATGGGGTGTACGCCGAGAACGGTGAAACCCTTTTGCGACAGCCGTACAAGGAATTCCTCATAAAAAAGGGGGTGGACCATGGTTCCGGGGATGAATATAACCACCGGGCAATTCCTGCTGTTTTCCCAGATGGACAGGCATATCTTGGTCCCAGTGGAGTCAATCAATGTTTCTCTGAAGTTCATTGGTGTTCGGACATTCTACTACCGGGACAAAGTGCGGGCAATCTGACGGTCTGCTGTTCGTTAGCGTTAAATTGGTATATTATTGATTATGAGAGGCATAAAATGAAGGCGGCAGTCTATGTTTACCTGGCCGTGGGCTGCGGAATGCTGGGTGTGGTGTTCACCTATGGGATGATGCTGGTATGCCTGTATTACGGCATAGATGTCGCCAGTAATATGTGGATTATCATTATACCCATAGTGCTGGCCATATCGCTGAATATTTTCCTGATCGAAGTGTTCTCCAGAACAAGGAAGAAGTGAGCGGCAGTGAACTGATCTGGCTGCTGTGATCGCGCTTTATTTTCGTCCTCTGTTGAGAGTTTGCAGAACTGAGGTCAACAGGGCCAGTTGGGGGGTGGGCACCTGCAGGGAGCGTGCGCGGCGGAACGGTTCTGCGAACATGGCGTCGATCTCCATGCTGCGTCCTTCCACGAAATCGATCATGGTGCTCGGCTTGTAGGGTCCCATGGTAGCTGTATTCTTAAACATCCTGTCTATCATGGGGGAGGGGTCTATACGTACTGATTCGGCCTGGTTTGCCAGGTCGGCGTTACCGGCTGCGATGACCTCTTTCATTAAGGTAAGCGCTGCCTCACGCAGGCCGTCATCGTTCATTATGATATCAGTGGTGATACCCCCTGCCGCCACACACAGCCCGCTAAAGGGAATATTCCAGCACAGCTTTTCCCAGCGGCCGAGCAGCAGAGAGGGTGTGGAGGAGACCTTTACTTTACTGCCGTTCCATAGATCAAGGGCTTTTGCCAGTTCGTCTTGGTTGTTCCGATAGTGTCCTATATTGACTGCCCCATAGGCCAGGTGATGTATATGCCCGGGCTTGCCCCTGTTGATGCAGGTGAAGGCCAGGCCGCCGAATATCCTCTCTCCTCCGAACCACCCGGCGAAGCTGTCCTCCAAACCCAGTCCATTCATCAAAACGAGTATGCGGGTATGTTCCCCGATACAGGGCCTGACAAGCTGCTGCGCTGCGGAAATGGAAGTGGCTTTGAGGGCGCAGATGACCCAGTCAACCTGTCCTATCTCGCGGCTGGTACCGGCTATTTTAGGCTGGTTTAATACGAAGTTGCCGTCCGGGCTGTTGACGGTCAACCCTGATGACCTGACAGCGTGATAATCACGCCTGACCAAAAAGTGAACGTCTTTCCCGGCTTCGGCCAGGCGTCCGCCGTAGTAGCTGCCGACAGCCCCCGACCCGATAACTGCAACTTTAATACCGCTCATTATTTGTTTTTTCTCAGAACAGCCAATGCGGGAATATTTCCCGCAGCCGCCTGCTCGGCTACCCTGTATTACTTTCCCGGTGGAGTCGTTTTTTTCTTATGGAACAGCAGCCTGTATGCCACTATACCGGCCACGACCAGTATAAACAGTATGGCTGCGGCGCCTGCTATGGTAATAAATACTTCCATATCGCTATCTGCGGTTATTTTAACATAAAGGCGGTGAGTAAATTGATAAGCATGGCCGTCTCATGCTAGATTATATGTACAGGAATTTAAACGGGCAGCCGGACACCGGTCCGGGGGAGGTAGATATGGCTGAACCTTTAAGAATAATTCTTATCGTTTCTGCCATATGTAGCGGCATCTATGCAGTGCTTTTCGTTAAAAACGCGGTTGCTACAGGGCAGGTTAACTTCGAATATGTGCTCTGGATTTTCGTCGGCTTTGTGATTTGTGCAGGTATTGGTTTCACAATTTGGGGTATAGCGGTGCTGATACAGAGGATTGCCAGGAAGATCAAGTCAGGCAGGCCGGGTGCAGGGCATCCCGGAATAAGGCCGACATAACCGTCACCGCTAATACCCGAGCTAATTGAGATGGTCAGTGCAGTAAATATAGGTCTTGGCACCGGGTGTATAGTAATTGCCGTGTTGATGGTTGTCATAGGAGGCTGGTTTATCTGGACCGGGATTAAGGACCGTGAGTGGTCTTCCGTAGTGCTGGCCGTCTTGATCTTTGCGGTGGCTGTTTTCGCGGCCATCAGTGCGGTCAATTTATTCTCTACGAGGCTGACTCCTGTCTAAAGCCGCAGCCTGTGAGTAATTCTGATAAATCAGGGCTGACGGTAAGGTTTTGCTTCTCCTTTCACGTGAAAACGGGATGGTGAGGTAAGATATATCCCGTTTTCACCTTGTCAAAGCAGTATGGACGCCTACTGCGGCAGCCCCCTGCGGGGCAGTGCGCCCGCTGCCGGCCGTTCAGGTTTGGGCAGTTCGAAAGCTGGTTTCCAGCCCTGCCAGGTTTTCCATGCGTCATACTGCGCCTGTGTAATTCTGCCGTTTTCCAGCAGCCTGTCCATGATATTCTGCCCTACGAAAGGCCCGGGGACACCTGCCGGTTTGGCTGCCAGCCATGCCTTATATTGGGCAGCCTGATCCTGTGTCAGTGTGCCGTCGGCCACCCATTTGTCGAGCATGTTATTAAGCCTTATCTGTCGAGCCTCGGCCGTGGCCTGCTGAAAGGCTTCTACCACCTGCTGCTTATCGATATTTAGTATCTGGGCAACCCTTTCCAGCAGTTTTCCCCTGGCCGGTGGTGCCTGGCCGTCGTCGGCGTAGGCTGCCGTGGTTGCCAGCCCCGTCATCATCAGGCCGGCAGCCAGTATGCCAGTTATCGTGTATAGTATCTTTTTTGTCGCCATATTTTTTCTCCTCTGCATAAACGCCTATAGTAATACAGGCTTTTACATTAAGTATAATACGGCATTGTTGCCTTTTTATTTGGTTAATGTAAAATCCGTGTAAAAAATTGGGCTGCTTGAAGAAGGAGAGGCGGTAATGAAAAATCTATACCGGGTCCTGGCTGTTGCCGTTCTTTTTCCGGGGTCCGAGTGACAGGAGCTTTTCGAAGATGAAGATAATGCCGTCGCCCATCTTGTCCAGCCCTTTGATCATGCCGTCGCCTGCCCGGTCAAATACGGCTGCTATAGGATTGGGTTTTTCCTGCGGTGCTTTTATTAACGCGGCGCAAGCCAGCGCTTCGTCAGGGACGATGGCTTCAGGTACATAATCAAAGGTACGGCAGGGTTCGGGCTGAAAGCTGATGCAGGGTTCGGGGGACTGTGGCGGACATGCATCCTCCGGACGGCGTAGATATTCTATGACAATGTCGCATAACGAGGAGAGATCGTTGCTGAATGTGGGATGGCGTTGCTCTACCACGGCTATGTTGGATTTCAGTTCGATGAGAGCATGAATCAAAGATTCCAATCTATCCTGGCCGGGGGTGCCTGCCGGCTCGGCGCAGGTTATACCCGCAGGAGTAATCGGCTGATCAGACATCTAACTTAATATTAAATTGTGTTCAGTCAATTTTCAAGGTCAGGCCTACCGGGCAATGGTCTGAGCCGTGAATATCTTTGAGCATAAAGGCTCCTGTCAGGTAGCTGAGCAAATTATCGGAGATAAAGAAATAGTCCAGGCGCCAGCCGATATCCTTGGCCCTGGCCTTGAAACGGTAGCTCCACCAGGTGTAATGCCCCGGCTCGCTGTTGAGATGACGGAAGGTATCTATGTATCCGTGCTCCACCAGCCTGTCCATCCACGAACGTTCCTCCGGCAGGAACCCGCTGGTGTCCTTGTTGGCGTTGGGACGGGCCAGGTCGATCTCCCGGTGGGCTACATTGAAGTCGCCGCAGATAACCAGCCTTTCGCCCCGGGCCTTCAGTGAGTCGAGACGCTCCAGCAGGGTGTTGTAGAAGGCCATTTTATACGGCAGGCGTTCAGCCAGCTTTTCCGCATTCGGGGCCCCTCTTTTACGCAGGTCATCCACTTCCCTGGGTCCGTAAGCCTTGGGAAAATAGACGTTGAAAAGCTTAAAGCCGGGATACTCCGTCACCAGCACCCTTCCTTCGACATCGAATTTGCCAATGCCCAGGCCGGTTCCTGACTGCAGCGGTTTCTGCCGGCTGAAGGTGGCCACCCCGCTGTAGCCTTTTTTCTCGGCAAAATCCCAGTCCGTATGGTAGCCGAGGGGGGATTGCAGCGCCTGGGGGACCTGTCCACGCTGCAGTTTGGTTTCCTGGAAGCAGGCGATATCGGGTGATTCCTTTCCCAGCCACTCCAGGAAGCTGACAGGAGGTTGACCGGCCGGGGCCAGGTTGGCCTTTTCCAGCATGTTGCGCAGGCTCACCACGTTCCAGGAAAGGATTTTTATCTGTTTAGGCATATATTAATCACCGCCATCAAAATACTCCAAACCTGAAGCTATGAGTATACAAATATCAAACTCACAGCTCAGATTTGAGCATATTGGTTCCGAACTTGTTTGGTGATCAGGATTCACAATTAATCTTCAAGGTCCTGGTTTTTCCTCTCCTTCCGCCCATTCCTGCATCATTTTCTTCAGCCTTATAGCCAGGTTGGGGTTATTGCGTAGCCGGCTGATGAAAACCGGGCAGCCTTCCAGCATGGAGTTTTCGGCGGCGGACGCCAGGCCGGAGAGCAGGTTATTGAGCCCCATTTCTTCCATGCCGGGAGGCCCCGAGATGGTGGCGTTGGGTCCGAGCTGCTTGCGCAGGTCGAGTTCAGTCACCCGCACTGGCAGTACGCAATTCTTATACCACGGGCATGTCTTGCACTGGACTACGGATTGTGCTTCGTCAAGAATGTCAGCCATTTGTTTAGCCTCCACCGGAGGTCCGGTATTTAATTATTCTATTTCAGTCCTTCACGGCCGCCGCCGCAGAAAAAGCTGCAGCGAGGACAGTAGCGGGAGTCCTTGGAGATGTTATTGCCGCAGTTCGGGCAGATAGGTTGCAGCGGCTTGCCGCAGTTGCCGCAGAATTTATCGTAAGGGACGCGAGGCCACTGGCAGTCGGGACATTTTGCCTGCAGTGACCCCAGTACACCGAGCTGTGCGCCGCAAAAGCGGCATTGGACGACTTCTGCCGTATTCTCTTTCCAGCAGTTGGGGCATAAAAAATTTTTCTGCATATTAAGCCTGGGTACACGTAATATTTTAGGCCTGTTTGTCAGTGCCGGCAATTATGAAGAAGTTCATTGCGTTGTCTGGAATGTCATATCGGGTGAAACAGCTTTATTGCCGAATTTATCGATGGAAATGGCGCGGTAGATGTAGGTGCTTTTAGGTGTCAGGGTGGAAAGCCCGACCTCATGTATGAGCACGCCGGTATTGGCGCCGGTGGTAGGATCGTTCTGGATGGGCGTAAATGTCGTAAGGTTGGGCCATACCCCGTACTGCACCTGCGAGCTGGAGTACTCATCAGTGACCCAATAGATAATTGCGCCCTGATTGTTGCCGGGCTTGACCTGGAGGCCGGATATGGCGGGTGGCGTCGTATCCGTAGCTGTCGTTGTCTCGGCGGCGGACTCTCCCGTCTTTATCCAGCCCAACTGGAACGCCAGCAGCAGGAAAACCAGCATTCCCACGATCAGCACCACCAGCGCTGACAGCAGGATGGGATTGGTGGTCATGACTATTTGTTTCAGCCGGGCGGTCAGATTATTTAAAAGGGCCTGTGCTTTGCTGATGAAGTCGCCGCCGGCCGGGGGGTACTGCTGATAATCGGGGTAGGGGGGATATCCTCCTGGATATTGCTGGTAATCATACTGTCCGTAGGGAGGCTGTTGATATCCCGGCGGTGGCGGTTGATAGTAGGGCGGCGGCTGTGCTGCAGGGGCAGCCTGCTCGGGTGAAGGAACCGTGCCTGACAATGGCAAACCGCATGACTGGCAGAACTTGCTGCCCGAGACATTGGCCGCGCGGCAATGAGGACAATAAACCAGCAGGGTATTGCCGCAATGGGCGCACACCCAG
>JAFGHL010000113.1 GCA_016930155.1 Dehalococcoidia bacterium
GGGTAACGCCGGAGGGCAGGGCCGCCGTGGAGCTGATAGAGAAAACCGAGGGGATCGGGCTGGAAACCACCTATACCGGCAAGGCGCTGGCGGCTATGCTGGACTTCATTAAAAAAGGCAAATCGGCCGACGGCGCTCCGCTGCTATTCTGGAATACATATAACGGCGTGGACCATACAGAGACCATTAAGAAATGCGGCGGCTTCAAGACGCTCCCCAAATGCGCGCAGTGGGCCTGCAAGGAGAACCTGATACCGTATTTGAAATAGGCCAGGGAAAAATGCAGGGGCGGGTTTTTAAACCCGCCCGGTTCGGGCGCGGCTGAAGCAACGCCCCTTCAGTTATATTACAGGGGAGGCTGAGTATGCAGGAAAAAGAAGGTTCATACGGTTCGGGCCTTAAGAAATCGCTGGGACTGCTTGATACGGTCTCGATAGAGGTTGGGGCCATCATCGGGGCGGGCATCTTCGCCCTGACAGGACTCGCGGTGGCGAAGTGCGGCCCCGGTACGCCCATCGCCTTCATTATCGCTGCTCTGCCCATGGCGCTGGCGCTACTGCCCATCGGCATGCTGGCTTCAGTCCTGCCCACCGTGGGCGGCAGCTTCCGCTACCCCAGCCGTATACTCGGCCCCTTCTGGGGCTTCATCGGTGTCTGGGGCATCATGATGGGCATCATGCTGGGCGGCATGCCTATGTATGCCCTCAACTTCGCCGACTACCTGCGCGTGATCTTCCCGGCCTTCGACCGCAACCTGGTGGCCCTGATAGTACTGTCCTTTTTCTTTGTGATCAACGTGGTGGGAGTTAAAGCCGCCAGCATAGTGCAGGTAGGCATGTTCTTCGTGCTGCTGGCGGCGCTGCTGGTCTATATCATCTGGGGCATTCCGGCTATAGATCCCGCCAACCTGACACCACTTTTCCCGGACGGGGCGACCGGCCTTGTCATAGCCGCCGGCATACTCTTCTTCGCCTACATGGGCGCCAACTTCATCATCGACCTGGGCGCCGAGATCAAAAACGCCGGCAGAAACATACCACTGTCATTCGCCATCAGTATGCCTATCATAGTAGTCATCTACACTCTGATCGGACTGGTGACGGTTGGAACAGCGCCCTCCAGCGTCTGCGCCAACCAGCCGCTGTCCGTAGCCGCAGGCTATTTTATGCCGCCCGGCCTGGCGCTCTTCTTCACGGTGGCAGGAGGATTGCTGGCGCTGGCCACCACCATCAACGCCACCTTCATGTTCGCCTCACGCTATATACTGGTCTTCGCCGAGGACGACGTCTTCCCCAGGACACTGGCGGGAGTTAACAGAAGGTTCGGCACACCGCACTGGGGGCTGCTCGTCATGTTAGTGCTCGCGCTGGCCTTTCTGCCGCTGGGGGCGTCGTCCTTCGAGGTGCTGGCCTATACAGCCTCAATCGGCTCTATCGTGCTGCTCTTCCCCATCCTCATCTCAGCCATACGCTTCCCCCGCAAAATGCCCGACGCCTATGCCAGAGCCCCTTTTAAACTCAAGGGCATATGGCTGTGGATCGTGCCCATACTGGGCCTGCTGTTCGGCGCATTCTTCATCGCCGCGCTGATTCTCGAGAGTCTGACCGCCTTTCTCATTTTAATAGTCTGGATGATTATCGGCGTCATTTATTACGTGATACGCGACCTTTACCTGAAGAAAACGCGCGGCGTGGGATTGGGCGCTATCGCGAACAAATCGATGTAGGGGCGGGTTTATAAACCCGCCCGGGACGGGCGCAACTGAAGGTAAGCCCCTACAATGAAAAAAATCTGGGCTATTTTTCAAGTATAATCCCGCGCCTGATGGCGAAGTGGATGAGTTCGGTGCGGTTGCGCAACCCCAGTTTCTGCATAACCCTGGCCCGGTGCACCTCAACCGTGCGCGGGCTGATAAAAAGCCGCTCGGCAATATTGGAGCTGGTGAACCCCTGCGCCGCCAGGTGCAGCACCTCGCGCTCGCGCGAGGTGAGCATCTCATAGGGCTCGAGCCTGCTCTCCTCAGATCTCTGCAGGTAAGCTTCAATAGCCCGGTCGGAGAGAGGCGGCGCCAAGTAACGCCTTCCCAGCGACGCCTCGCGCACGGCCCGTACCAATTCTTCGGGAGACGAGTCTTTCAGCACGTAAGAACAGGCGCCGGCCTGCAGCGCCTCCACCACATAACAATCGTTGCCGTACATGGACAACACGACAGCGGTGGTAAGGGGCGATCTCTTCCTCACCTGCCGGATGACCGCCAGCCCGCTCATATCCGCCAGCATCAGATCGATTATCATGACATCGGGCTTTATCTGCCCTGCCAGCAGCGCGGCCTCGGCGCCACTGCCCGCCTCACCGCTCACACGAATATCCGCTTCGGACTCGAGCAGGGCTTTGATGCCCTTGCGCACTACGTGATGATCATCAGCTAAAATAACACTGATCATTTTTATTCCTCAATGACCTTCCTCGACCTTACGGGGAGGGGAAGCTCGGCCGTGACAACTGTTCCTGCACCGGGTGCAGAGGAAAGGGAAAACCTGCCGCCTGCGATCAGGGCGCGTCCGCGCATGCCGCTGATACCCGTGGGCCAACTCTCAGCAAGCTTATCAGCCTCAAAGCCGCACCCACCGTCCTCGATGCGTACGGAAATTATCCAGCGGTCGGACCACACCCTGACCCCTGCTTCTGCCGTGCCCGCGTGCGCCGCAACGTTTTCCAGCGCCTCTTTGACGATACGATAGGCGGCCAGCCCGGTCTCGGGAGGTATCTTCTTGTGCAGCCCCTGGTGCTCAAAGCGGACAGCCACGTGCGTGCGCGTAGTGAAGCTTTCAAACAGATAAAGCAGCGCGGGCAGCAGCCCCAGATCGTCCAGCATCTTGGGGCGGAGCTCCAGGGAAAGCTCGCGCGCCAGCGACATCATCTCGTTGATCAGCGACTGCGCCTCGCCCAGAGTATAACGCGCCTTATCGGGAGAGGAGATCAGAGCATCTCCCAGTAGCAATTTAAGCACAGCCAGCGACTGTCCCAGGCGATCGTGCAGCTCACGAGCGATGACCCGTCGCTCCCCTTCCTGTATTTCTACGAGCACTCTGGCGGTTGAAAGAGGATCGTCCATAAGGCCAACATGATATGACCCGTACCGCTGTTTGTCAATCCTCACCCGGGCTCAGCCACAGCTTGATTTCCTCATTCGGCGCATGTAAGATTAACGTTGTTTTTGGCCTCAAACGGGCTATTTTTAAGGCAACAGGATGAAGATCAGGGAAATTATAAAAGGGCAGGGCAAATGCCTCTCTTTCGAGTTCTTTCCGCCCAAAACGCCCGTCGGGGAGGAGAAGCTGTTAAAGCGGATAGAAAACCTCAAGGTTTTCAACCCTTCCTTCATATCGGTCACACAGCACGCCGGTTCCGACACGCTGGGCAAGACCAAGCATATCGTACGGAAACTCCACGATGAAACCGGGCTGACGGTGATGCCGCACATCACCTGCGCCGATCCGCGCAGAAGCGAACTTGAGCCCGTGATCAATTACTATCAACAACTGGGCACCGAGAACATACTGGCCCTGCGGGGCGATCCCGAAGAATATGGAGCAGAGGTGTTCGACGGACAGGAGCACTTCCGCTTCGCCTCCGACCTGGTGCGCTTCCTGGCCACTTATCAGAGATTCTGCGTCGGCGTGGCTGTTTATCCCGAAGGGCACCTGGAATCGCCCAATCTCGGGCTGGACACCGCTCATACCAGGCAGAAAATAGACCAGGGGGCTGAATTCGGCATCACGCAGATGTTCTTCGAGAACTTCCACTTCTATCAGATGATGGACCGCTTCGAGCAGAGCGGCATCGATATCCCCATCATTGCCGGAATCATGCCCATCATCGACTTCCAGAAGGTCGAGCGCTTCAGCGAGCTGTCGGGTGTGGAAATACCCGTGCCCATCGTCACCAGGTTCGAGGAGATAGAAGATCCGGATGACGTTATAAAGGCGGGTATCGACCTGGCTACGGAGCAGTGCCTGGACCTGCTGGAAAACGGCGTGCGTTATTTCCACTTTTACACGCTGAACAGAGACGAGCCGGCGGCAATGATATTGAATAATCTGTCTTCCGCACTGGGTTGATCCAGCAGATCAGGCAAATATTTTACACATACGAAAGGGAGGTTACATGCAGGTATTAGAAGATATCAAGATCATCGAGCTCGTCCATATGCCGCCGGGCGAACTTTGCAGCATGATACTGGGGGATTTCGGGGCCGATATTATCAAGGTGGAGGCAGTGCCGCAGGCCGGCGGACGCAAATTGATCGATCCCGGCGAGTCCGAAGCCCTCAAGTCGTTTATGGCCTACAACGCCACCAACCGCAATAAAAAGAGCATCCGCCTGAACCTTAAATCAGAGGAGGGCAAACAGGTCTTCTATAAACTTGCCAGGGAGGCCGATGTGGTTATCGAAGGCTTTCGACCCGGTGTGGCCGGGCGTATGGGTGTGGACTATGCAACGATCAGCAAGCTGAATCCCCGCATCGTATACTGCTCTCTCAGCGGATACGGACAGGACGGACCCTACAGCCAGAATCCTGGGCATGATATAAACTACATCTCCATAGCCGGGGCTCTCAACCTGATAGGATGGCCCGGCAGTCCGCCGGCCATCCCTCTCAATTTCCTGGCCGACTTCGCCGGCGCCTCGCTGCACGGTGTAATGGGCATACTGCTGGCGCTGATGGCCCGTCAATCATCGGGCAAGGGCCAGTTCGTCGATATCTCATATACGGACAGCGTAATTACTCTTATGACCTTTTTCCTGCAGCAACATTACGCTGCCGGTACGAAGTTTCCCCGTGGAGCGTGGGGCCTGGCCGGAGGATATCCATATTATCAGACCTACGAGACATCGGACGGCAAACGAATCAGCCTGGGCTGCGTTGAGCCATGGTTCTGGGAAAACCTTTGCCGCGCCATCGGCCGTGACGACCTGAAGAAGTTCAGCTTCAAACCCGATCATTTCATGCAGGCCCAGCCTGACGAATCATGGCGCCAGGCCACGGAGGAGGTCAAGAAGGTTTTCCTGACCAAAACGCGCGATGAATGGTTTGAGATCCTGTGTAAATATGACGTGCCGGCCGGAAAAGTCTACGAGATAGATGAGGTAGCCGGCGACCCGCAGCTCCTGCACCGCAAGATGCTGCTGGAATTCGATCATCCCAAGCTGGGCAAGGTAAGACAGCCCGGCATCGCCATCAAGCTTTCGCAAACTCCGGGCAGCGTGAGGAGCATGGCCCCTTACTCCGGTGAGAACACCGACGAGGTGATGAAATCACTGGGATACGCCAAACAGGATATAGAAAGCTTGCGCAAAGCTAACGCGATAGGCTAAAATTTGAGATACAGGAGGTGGGAATATGGCAGCCAAAGCATTCGTACTGGTTACTACATCGGTGGGGCAGACCAAGTCGGTCCTCACTCATCTCAAGAAGCTCGACGGTATAAAGAGCGTGGACGCGGTGATGGGACCTTACGACATCATAGCTGTCGTGGAAGGGGAGTCGGTGGATAACGTTGGCAAGCTGATTACGGAACAATTCCACAAGATCAGCGGTATCGAACGCACGACTACCTGCCAGACGATCAGGATCGCCTGATAAGTCCCGCTATGGACTGCGTATTTTGCAGGATCGCCGCCGAAACCATACCGGCGGACATCGTATACCGTGACGAGGAATTAATCGCTTTCCGCGATATTCATCCCATGGCGCCCGTGCATGATGTCCTGATACCCAGGAAACATATCGGGTCGGTAAACGGCCTCGCCGAATCCGATCAGTCACTGGCCGGACGCATGCTGCTGGCAGCGGGCAAGATAGCTGAAAAGGAGGGTATCGCCGAATCGGGCTACCGTCTGACCATCAACTGCGGCCCGGACGGCACGCAGGTCGTCCCGCACCTCCACCTCCACATACTGGGCGGACGCCTGCTGTCGGAGAAGCTGGGCTAAATCTCGGGCGAAAGCGCGACTATTTTATCTATTACCTGCTCTATCGCTTCATCGGGCGTGGATGCGCCCGCAGTTATACCCATGGCCTTTTTCCCCTTCAGCCACTCATCATCGATCTCGCCGGCATTCTCAATATGGTGCGTCTCAACGATATGCTGGCAGACTTCCGCCAGACGTCGGGTGTTGGCGCTGTTGTGCCCTCCAACGACTATCATGAGGTCGCTGGTGCCGGCCAGATCCTCGGCTGCCAGTTGCCTTTTCTGCGTCTCCTGGCAGAGTGTGTTCTCCACTCTGATCTCCCTCGCCCGGGGAAGCAACCTGTAATTGAGCCTGTTGACAAACGCGATGAATTCGGCCCTGCTCTGAGTGGTTTGCGCCATGATACCGATACGGGTGGGCAGCCTGTCAAGCGGCACCTGGTCCGCATCCATGGAGGCAATGGACATATCGCCGGCCCAACCAAGCAAACCGCGCACCTCGGGGTGGCTGGCCTCTCCAAAGATTATGACTCCAAAGCCGGCATGGGCCAGACGGCGGGCTGCTTTCTGCGCGCTGCGCACGATAGGGCAGGTAGTGTCGATTACCTCTACCCCCACCGCCTGAAGCTTCTCCAGCACCGCCGGTGATACACCGTGTGATGAGACTGCGATAATACCACTCCCCGGATTGTCGGCATTGTCCACCACTCTCACGCCCAGTTCCTTGAGCCGTGCAACGACCGTCTTGTTATGAACTATCGGGCCAAGGGTGGCTATAGATTGCCCGCGGCGGGCCGTGCTCTCAATGATTTTGAGAGCACGCCGCACACCGAAACAGAAGCCAAGCTCGCGGGCCTTCTCAATCTTCATATAAAGTAGATTATAACGCCATACCGGTTCGGGGTCACAATAGGGGCGAACCTTCAGGTCCGTCCGAATTTTATATCACGTCCGTCTTCGCGGGCGGGTTCAAAACCCGCCCCTACTTATAGTCGTAAAATCCCTTGCCCGTCTTGCGCCCCAGGTGGCCGGCGGTAACCATCTTGCGCAACAGAACCGGAGCGACGAACTTGGGGTTTTTAGTCTCGGCATAAATTGCGTCCATGACAAAGAGCAGGGTATCCAGCCCGACCATGTCGGCCAGCGTGAGCGGGCCCATGGGATGATTCAGCCCCAGCTGTACGCCGGTATCGATATCCTCCCTGGTAGCCACGCCGCTCTCGTACATCTCGAAAGCTTCCACCATGTATGGCAGAAATGAGCGGTTGACGATAAAGCCCGGCCTGTCCGGCGCGATGATGACGGTCTTGCCCAGCGACTTACCCCACTCCACTGCGGTCTCCAGGGTCTCCTTGCTGGTGGTAATGGTCTTCACCAGTTCCAGCAACTTCATCAGCGGCACAGGATTGAAGAAATGGCAGCCCAATACCTTAGCCGGGCGGTTGGTCACCGCCGCCACGTCCATCACCGACAGGCATGATGTATTAGTGCTGAGAATAGTATCGGGCGGGCAGATGCGGTCCAGGTCAATGAATATCTTTTTCTTAAGGTCAAGATTCTCGATGGCCGCCTCGACCACCAGGTTGCAATCCTTGAAATCCTTCATGTCGGTTGTACCCTTGATCCTAGCTAAAATAGCATCCATATCGCTCTGGGCCAGCTTGCCCTTCTCCACCGCCTTTGAAAGCGAAACCCTGACGGCAGCCATACCCTTATCCAGCAAATCCTTGTTGATCTCGGATGCGACTACATCGTAACCCGCCTTGGCGCTGACTTCGGCAATGCCTCGGCCCATCAATCCACACCCCACAACACCTATTTTCTTTATTGGCATGGTCTTCCTCCTGTAAAGTGTTATTTGGCTTTAAAATTAGCTTTGCGCTTCTCGATAAAAGCCTGCCGCCCCTCTTTGAAATCCTCGGTCCCGGTGACAATCCTTTCAATCTGATACTCGATATCAAGCCCATTCAATAGAGTGGTATTTAAGCCCATCATCATAGCCTGCTTGGCAGCTCTGGCAGCCAGCGGCGCCGGTTTCAACAGGGTTTCGGCCATTTTCCTGGCCTCGTTCATCAGTTCGGCGGCCGGCACTACCCGGTTGACCAGGCCGATGCGGTAGGCCTCCTGCGCATCGATGGGACGGCCTGAAGTAAGCATCTCAACAGCCTTCGCCTGCGCCACAGCCCGCGGCAGGCGCTGTGTGCCACCCCAGCCCGGGATAAGGCCCAGGTTGATCTCGGGAAAGCCGAAGGTGGCATTTTCGGCCGCGATCCTTATATCACAGGCCAGGGCCACCTCGAAGCCGCCACCCAGGCAGGCGCCATTGATAGCGGCTATGATGGGTTTCCAGATCTGCATGTCCTCGCAAATAGCCGGCGCGGGCATCTCACCGCGGTGTGAGCTTTGCTGTATCAGCGGCAGCGTGGTCTTGATATCGGCGCCCACGGAGAAGGCCCTTTCGCCCGAGCCGGTTAAAATAGCCACCCACAGGTCCTCATCGGCATTGAAATCATAGAAACACTTGTTGATCTCGCTTATCTGCTGCGGATCGAATGAGTTCAGGGCTTCCGGCCGATTGAGCGTGATAACGGCCAGCCTGCCCTCTTTCTGATAACCTACTGCCATAAAAGTCCTCCTTATTCTTCGATTGATAAACGCCAAATTATATCAAAATTATGTTATCGCGGTCGGGTTTAAAAACCCTCCCCCCTACATTTTTACCCGCAGGGGCATTGCTTTAGGTACGCCCGATCACGATTTAGTGTCAAATCCCTGCCCGGCGTTTTACTTAAGGGCCTGGGCTATCTCGCGGGCCAGCTTCTCGCTCTCCTCCCCGTCCAACCCATCTCCCACCTCCAGCCTGCGCACCATGTTCTTTATCTCGGGAGACTTATCGAATAGCCTGGCAATCTTATTGTTCTGCCCGGCAATGGCTGAATCCAGCGCCGTGAAATCCACTCCCAGATCAAACTTGCTATTGAAAAAGTATACCAGCCGCTTGACCGCGCGAGGATCGTCCGTGGATACCAGGTAATACGGCACAGGCACCCAGAGATTGACCGCCGGTATGTTGCGCTGCCCGGCCAGCCATGCCAGATATGAGCTTAAAGTGGGCTTCTGGCCGGGAGCGGTCTCATAATCGTTGTCTGCAACAACATTATATGGTTCCAGCGCAGACTTGATTTCCTTGTTATTTACGATCGTAATAAGCAAGCGCGGCACCGTATGCGCAGCGGTGGAGATCATGGCACCCACGGTATATATCTCCTTGACCGCGCAATCACGATACGCAACATCCAGCACCGACGTAAGAAACCGGTACCAGCCCATCCTGGGAATACTGCTCTTGAAAATGACGATGTTACTGTGATCACATACGTAGAACTTGCTTTCTGGAAAGCGCGCTACATCTTCCACCACATTCACCCCGCCCATGGGAAAGAAACCCTGAGGCAGCACTTCGCCAAACTCCCTGCACCCCAGCGACTGCGACAGGTAGTCGGCGGCTTGCACTCCCAGGTTGCAGGCATCCTCAGCCCAAACTACTATCAAAACGGACCCTTTCAAGCCGGGATTTCCGCTTAATTTAACAGCTTCTTCCCCACTCACCTTTGTTCCCCCCCGGCGTCATGCTTAAAGAATTTATCTATATCATCGAGTATCTTTTTCTTATCGTCCTCGGTTATCAGATCCCCGCTCTCGGCCGCAGCCACAGTAGACTCTTTAAGCCGATCGAGCTGCTGCTTTATCTCATCCGGTAGTCTCTCATAGAGCCGCGTCAGTTCGCTTTCGCTTTGCCGGGCCAGCTCATCTATAACTTCCATATCGATCCACATATCAAGGGCCGTAGAAAGCACTTCGAGCACGGACTTGGAACCCTTAGGATATGGAAACGGAAAGCCCTGAAGATATATCGGGATCTCCCCCATTATGCAGACCGCGTCGATGCCACGCCTGCGGGCGATGCCCAGTAAAAGCCCGTTGAGGCCGGCGATGCTACCCTCACCTCCTCTCCCCTCGATATCCGACATCAGCACAGTGTTATCGCAGCTTTTGAACTCAGCTATGAGTTCCGGCGAATTGGGCACAGCCCAGGCCCGCGATCTGGCGGTATGATGTATGGGCGCCACAGCCGCGCCGGAGGTGTAGATACGCCTGCATCCATATTTCTCCGCCACATCCAGGACCAGATTGGCCATATCGTAGGCCATGCTGCCGGCGGCGTAGACACCTCCTCCCTCAGCCGGCTGCTCCTCGCCGATGAATAAAATGAGATCACGTCTGCCGGTTCTGTGATAGAAAAAATCACTGGCGGGAAAATCCAGAGTCACCAGCTCACCATCGCGGATAATAACCTTTCTGGGATAGAAGAATTCATACGGCTCTATATAGGCCATCTGCTCGGCTCGCAGCGACCTGCGCAACGTATCCAGGGCAATCAAACCGATGTTGCCTATGCCCGGCCAGGCTGCAATCATCACCGGATCGATCAGCCCGGGCTCTTTGATATGGCAAATTCCCATATGTTCACCCGGATAAATTGATTATAGCATATCAAATGTATACTTAACGGCAAACTGCGCAGAGCATCGGCTACGTGACATACATCAAATAGTCATCAGCTACGAAAAACTTGACATCGCGGTGCATAATCAAGATGATATTAGTTAGAGCAGGCGTTGTGAAGTGAAGGAAGAAGGACGTTCAGCCGCTGCAAAGCGGGGAAGAAAGATCAGAGAGCTGCCGAAAATCCTCATCGTGGACGACAGCGGAGAGAACCTGCGTCTCTTCTGCGCCATTCTGAAAAAAGCCGGCTATGGTGTCAGCTCCGCTGCAAACGGCAAGCAAGCCCTCCAGAAGCTGCGTAAGGGAAAGCCCGATTTAATACTATCGGATATACTCATGCCGGTGATGGATGGATTCCGCCTTCTGCAGGAATGCAAGGCGGACCCGGCCCTGGGCAATATCCGGTTTGTTTTCCTCACCGGCGCTTTTACCGACGTCAAAGACGAGGAGCTGGGACTCAAGCTGGGGGCGGATACTTTCCTGCGCAAACCCATCGAGCCGGATGAACTGACGCGCATAGTATCGGAGGTGCTTTCGCGCAAACCCAAGGCCAAAAAAAGGAAGGGGAAACCGAAGGAAGCTAAAAACAGTTCCGACAGCGACCTTTATAATACCGCACTCATGCAGAAGCTCGAACGCAAGATGGAGGCTCTGGAACAGGAGATAGCCGATAGAAAGAAAGCCGAGGACGACCTGGTTAAAAGCGAAGAGCAATACCGATTACTTTTTGAGACCATGGACCAGGGCGTTATGCGCTGGGCTGAAGGCAGGGTGATTGCAGCTAATCCGGCAGCGGCAAGGATACTGGGCCTCGAGGTCGATGATATGGTGGGCCGGGCAATAGCCGATCCTGTATGGAAATGCTTCCGCGAAGACGGCAGCGATTTCTCCGCAGACGATTTCCCCGTAACCGTGGCAGATCAAACCGGCAGGCCGGTGAGGGATGTGACCGCAGGATTCTTCAGAGGGAAGGATAATCAAATCCGCTGGATACGCCTGAGCGCCATACCTCAATTCCATCCGGATGCAGACAGGCCTTACCAGGTCTACACGACTTTCGACGACATAACCGACCGATTCTTTGCCTTCAAGGCGCTGCAGGAGAGCGAATCACGCATGTCGGCCATACTGGAAAACACCCAGGATGCCATGTGGTCGGTAGACAGCGAATACCTGCTGATAGCCGCCAACAACAGCGCCCGCAAGTTCTATCAGCAAGCCTACGGCGTAACCATTACAGAAGGCATAGACATTCGTTCAGCCATGCCGCAAGAAAACAGGGACCAATGGACCATGGTCGGGCGGCGTCTATTGAACGGAGAAAAAGTCGCACTGGAAAGGGTGTATGACTTTGCCGATGGCCCCGTTTATTACGAATTTTCGCTCAATCCAATATTTTCTGCTTCCGGGCGCGTTTCGGGCGCAGCATGCTCAGCCAGGGATATAACCGAGCGCAAAAGGGCCGAGCAGCAGATGAGGGAAAGCGAAGAGCGGCACCGCATGGTGGTGGAGAACATCTCCGAATCGATCTTTGTTATACAGGACGGCCGGATTAAATTCTGCAAGTCCGGCATTTCGGCCATCACCGGCTACAGCGGAGAGGAGATACTCAACAAGTCGCTGGTGGAGCTAATCCACCCCGATGACATCAAATCCGTTATGGATGGACATTCCCGCAGGATGGGTGGGGAGCAGATGCCTTCAGAGCAAATCTACCGGGCAATCGCCAAAAACGGTGATATACGCTGGGTGGAAGCACATATGAACACCATCGAGTGGGAGGGACGCCCGGCCGCGCTCGTCGTCCAATCGGATATCACTGAGCGACGTCAGATGGAAGCCTCAATTCAAAAAACGAGCCGGCTCTATAAAATGCTCTCCCTGTGCAACGCTGCCATGGTACATGCCAGCAGTGAAACTGAATTGCTCCAGGACATCTGCCGAATTATGACCGACACAGGCGGCTATCGCATAGCCTGGGCGGGCTTCGCCGAGCACGATGAGAACAGGACGGTCAGGCCTGTAGCAATCAGCGGGGCAGATATCAGCAAATTAGAGAACGAGGGCATATCGTGGTCCGACAGCGAGCGCGGCAGTGGTCCGGCGGGGAGGGCTATACGAACGGGAAAAACAGTCTTGATCCAGGATATTACGCTCGACCCGGCATATGAACCATGGTCGAGTCTTGTGGAAAAGGCCGGTATCCTATCGACCATTTCGTTGCCTCTCATATACCACGATAGTGTATTCGGCTCAATAAACATCTATTCCGATCGTAAAAACGCTTTTGAGCAAGATGACATATCGCTGCTGCTTGAACTGTCCGAGGACCTGGCTTACGGTATTTCCGCATTGCGAGAGCAGGTGCGGCTTAAAGAGGCGCAATCAGCCCTCAGGAAAAGCGAAGAGCTTTTCCGCAAGGCCGTACAGAGCACAACCGACATTGTCTGGGACTGGGACATCGGCGCAGGCCTGGTAACATGGTTCGGGGACATCGACGGCATGCTGGGATATCAGCACGATGAGTTTCCTCGCACGCTGGAAGCCTGGGAAAACGCGCTGCACCCGGATGACCGCGGCCGTGTGACGGAGGCGCTGAACCGTCATGCCGAAACAGGTGAACCTTATAACGTCGAGTACCGTATCGTGCGCAAAGACGGATCGCTGCGCAACTGGATAGACCGCGGGCTGGTCATCTATGACGAAAACAGCGTGATCACACATTCGGTGGGCGCCTGTGTCGATATCACGGAACACAGGCAGTCAGAAGCCCGGAGCAAGATAAGGCGCGATCTGTCTTTGAAGCTGGCGGGGCGCATAGACATGGAGACGGCGCTCAAATACTGCCTGGACGCCGCCATTGAAATCTCGGGGTTCGACACGGGGATTATCTACCTCCTGGATGACAAGAGCGGTGATTTAAAAGCTGCCTGCCACTACGGCGCCTCAGCATACACAACAGAGCATTACCTGTTGCTGAAAGCCGATTCCGCGGATGCCCGCCATATTAAAAAAGGCAGGCCCTATTATGTGAGCGCCAGTGAGTTCACGCCACCTTTTGATCAAAAGCTAAAAACGGAAGGATTCACTTTCGATGCGATGATACCGGTCGTTTACCAGGAAAGGGTCATAGCCTGCCTGGGAGTTTTATCACATACGCAGGACAATATGCCCCTGGTAGTCCGGGACTCGCTGGAAGCAATTTCCGCCGATATCGGAATAATCATAGACCGCCTGTCCTCCAGGCAGGCGTTGCAGGCCAGCGAGGAGCGCTACCGCTTCATCACCGAAAATACGGTGGATGTAATCTGGATGCTGGATAAAAACCTCAATTACACATTTATCAGCCCGTCCGTTAGCAGGCTGAACGGATTTACCGTGGAGGAAGCCATGTCACGCGGGATAACTCAGCGAATGACGCCCGCGTCACTGGATAAAATAGCTGAAGCCCTGGAAAAGAACGAAATCCCAACTCTGGAAAACACCCCGGGCCAGAAGCGCTGGTTCACTCTCGAAATGGAGACTTACCATAAGAACGGCTCCACCATCTGGATGGAGACATCCATGGCATTGATCGCCGATGCCGCAGGTGAAATCACAGGCATGCTGGGCACTTCCCGTGACACATCCGCCCGCAGGCAAGCCGAACAGGCCATGCGCGACAGCGAGGAGAAATACCGGCTGGTGGTGGAGAACGCCCATGAGGCGATCTTTATCACCCAGGACGGCCTGATTAAATTCGCCAACAAGAATACCGCCAGCATGATGCTTCTCCCGCAGGAAGATTTATTCTCAACCCCCTTCGTAAATTTCATCCATCAGGATCACAAGGAATACATCACCGACAGACATATTCGCCGCCTGAAAGGTGAAGCTCTCGAGGAAGTAGTCGAATTCCGCGTCGTCAGAGGCGACGGCCAGGTGCGCTGGGTGGAACTGAGGACCGTCTTGATTGAGTGGGAAGGGCGACCGGCCGCACTCAATTTCATCACGGATATTACCAACCGCAGACAATCGGAAGAGCGCGCCAGAAAACGCCGTGACCTGGCAATATCATTGATAGGTATAACCGACATTGAAACCACCAGCCGGCTTTGCCTGGATGCCGCCATCGACATATCAGGTTTCGATTCAGGGGTCGTTTATTTAAAGAATGAAGCGACGGGCGATTTTCACGCAATCTGTTATCGAAATATAACTCCTGCCCTGGTGGATAAATTATCGTTGTTGCCGGCCGGCACGCCATGGGCACGCCTGCTCATGAAAGGCCTGCCTCTGTACGTGAACAGCAGTGAATTTACTACCCCCTTTGACGAAGTCCTGCGGACAGAGGGCTTGATTTTCACGGCAACCATACCTGTGCTGTACGAAGACCGGGTCGTGGCGTCCCTGGGTATTTATTCACATACCATTAACGAAATGCCTGATGTTATCCGCAATTCATTGGA
>JAFGHL010000114.1 GCA_016930155.1 Dehalococcoidia bacterium
GATTTGAATTGGCAATCAAAGGTACCGATATAGTCAAACGGCTGCCCGAGGGCGGAAAGAAGAACTGCAAGGAGTGCGGGCTGCCCACCTGCTTCGCTTTCGCCATGAAGCTGGCGTCCGGCGGGATTGCGCTCGATAAATGCCCCTATATTGACCGGGAGGTCAGAGGCGAGCTTGAGGATGCCCTGGCGCCTCCCATTCGTCCCGTCACCATCGGCTCAGGAGCGGGTGCCTTCGTAATCGGCGACGAGACCGTTCTCTACAGACATGAGAAGACGTTCGTCCATCAGCCGGGCATCGCTGTGCTGATTGCTGACGATGAGGCGGATAAGGCGGTCGAGGAAAAGATCGAGAAGCTCAAGGAGTTGCATTTCAGTTGGGTAGGCAAGTCTCTCAGGGCCGACCTGCTGGCCCTGCAAAATAAATCGGGCGACCGCTCCATATTCACCGGCTTGGTAAAGAAGGCGCTTTCTGCGGCCGATTGCCCGCTTATGCTGATCAGCGAAGATACAGATGCCCTACTGGCCGCGCATGAAATATGTGCGGAAAGAAGGCCGCTGCTCTATCCCGTCACGGCGCAAAACCTGGACAAGGTGGTCGGCGCGGTCAAGGGTAGGCCTGCACCCGTGGCCGTCAGGTCTGCCGGTGTAGAATCGCTGGTACCTATCACTTCGCGCCTGAGGGATGCAGGTATAGAAGACATCCTGCTGGACCCGGGCTCGAAGGATATGCATTCGGCTCTGCGCGATCAAACGCTTATCCGCAGGGCAGCGCTCAAGCAGGGCTTCCGCCTGCTGGGATATCCCACCATAGCCCTTCCCTGCTTCATGACTGCGGATAAAAGGCGTGAGATGCTGCTGGCAGCCATGTTTATTCCCAAATACGCTGGCATCATTGTGCTTTCGGATATTAATGAGCATACGCTGTTGCCCCTGCTGGTGCAGAGGCTGAATATATATACCGATCCCCGCATGCCCATGTCCATGGAGGAGAAGGTTTACGCCATCAATGATCCAGACTCCGCATCTCCCGTGCTTGTAACGACCAACTGGGCGCTGACATACTTTATCGTAGCCTCCGAGATCGAGGCCAGCAAGGTGCCATCCTGGCTGTGCGTCAAAGAGACGGGAGGACTGGGTGTGCTCACGGCCTGGGCAGCCGGCAAATTCAGCGGCGACAGCATCGCGCCCTTCATCAGGAAATGCGGTGTGGAGGGCATGGTCAAGCATCGTAAGCTGGTCATACCCGGCAAAGTGGCCCGAATACGCAACGAGCTCACGGAGGCCTTGCCCGACTGGGAGATAATCGTGGGCCCGGGCGATGCCAACGATATACCCGCCTATCTGCCCGGACTGGTCAAAAGCTGGAAAGGGTAATGTATTCATCGATTATTACTGCATCGCGGCAGCATCCCTGTTACCTTATAGACATCCTCCAGCAAATACAGAACAGGGATGGCTATTTATCCAATGAAGCTATGCTTGAGGTAGCGGAATTGCTCGACATATCTTCGGCATCCGTGTGGGGCGTGGCTACCTTCTATAACCAGTTTCGATTTACACCGCCGGCCAAGAAGCAGGTCAAAGTATGCATGGGAACGGCCTGCCACCTGGCAGGCGGCCAGCTTGTGCTGGAGGCCATGGCTCGCGAGCTGAAGGTCGAGGTCGGCGGTACCAGCGAAGACAGGGAATTCAGCCTGGAACGCGTCGCCTGCATCGGCTGCTGCGCCCTGGCGCCGGTGGTGACCATAGAAAATAAGGTTTATTCGAAAATGACGCCGCCCGGTGTGGAGGAAGCCCTGGTGGAAGTCAAGACAGAGTCTGAAATGGAAGGGTTATAAGGGTCCGGAATGAAACACAGCAGAATCCGAGTGCTCTCTCCAAAGAAGCGGGGAGCGCCGTATTCGGATAAAATTACCCACATACTGGTGGGAACTGCTACCTGCGGCCGCGCCGCCGGCTCAATGGTCGTCCTCGAGGCTTTCAGCGGCGAAATTGAGGGGCTCAAAGATAAGGCGCGGGTCTGGGAGGTCGGCTGCATGGGTTTGTGCTCTCAGGAGCCACTGGTGACCATCATCAAGCCGGGCGATTTCTCCGTCTGCTATCATCATGTCACTCCTCAGATGGTCCCTCAGCTTGTCGAAGGGTACGTCAGGGGCGATGACCCCTGCCTGGAGCTGGCGCTGGGCACGCTGGCGGGAGGCAACGGCGACGGGGTTTATATCCCAGAGCTCGACCTTTTTAAATATCAGTCAAGGGTACTGCTGCGCAACTGCGGCTACATCTCGCCGCTGCAGATAGATCACTATTTAGCCTGCGGAGGTTACCGCGGCCTGGCAAAGGCGCTAAAGCTGAAGCCGGCGCAGATAATAAGGCAGATTGAAAAATCCGGGCTGCGCGGCCTCGGCGGAGCGGGTTATCCCGCGGCGGCCAAGTGGGCGGCATGCGCGAAGACAGAAAGCAGTACTAAATATGTGATCTGCAACGCCGATGAAGGAGACCCCGGCGCCTTCATGGACCGCGTACTGCTGGAGAGCGATCCTCACTCCGTTTTGGAGGGTATGATTATCGCCGGGTACGCGGTTGGCGCAAAAAAAGGATACATCTATATACGGGAGGAGTATCCGCTGGCCATAGAGAGAATCAAGATCGCGCTCAAACAGGCCCGGGCGAAAGGACTGCTGGGCAGACGTATACTGGATTCAGGTTTCAGCTTTGCGGTCGAGATAATCAGGGGCGCGGGTGCATTTGTTTCGGGCGAGGAGACGGCTATGATAGCGGCCATGGAGGGAGGGCGTTCCTGGCCGGAGCACCGGCCAC